>JBBQSE010000051.1:0-26902 GCA_038214195.1 Planctomycetales bacterium | reverse complement strand
TCACTATTTATTGACCTGTTTCAGAAGGGGTGGTGCCCCCGCCCCACCCGTGGGGGTGTGGACGCGCCCCCCAGCCCTGCCTTGCGTCGTCAATGTGTGACTGGTTCCCTCCCCCACTACCCTGAAATTGTTCTTTGACATAGCGCTAGCCCCCGGTTTTCTCAATGAACCGGACGCTAGCGCGTTGCGGCTGATACGAGAGGAATGAACTCAGCGTGAAATCGCAAATACGACAATGGTGATTGCGATCACAGTCGGAGTTAGCTGGTCGGCCAACGTGGGCCAGCAGCGGCTTACAGCAATAGAGACGCGCAAGCGAGGCGCACGTCTAGCCCGGTTTGCAGATCAAAGCGACGATGGTGCCGTTCTACGCAACACTGGGCACGAACAGTTGACAAATCCGGCGTCTCCAGGCTCCGCAGTGCCCAGTCCAGCGCCAACGGGACATCGGCCGAAGCACTGCGACTGTTCAATTCCGGCGTGACCTGACAAACACAGCCCGTATCGCATGGGCATGGATCTTCGCCTGGAGAATTCGCAGGGGGCAACTCATCGCCATCGCCACTTGATGCTTGACAGTGCCCGCAATGACAACCGCCATTCTGCTGGACACCCTCTGCCGGCGCAATCTCGACACCGCCAACGCAAAACAGCGGGCACGCGATCGCACGCAGCGTCATAAAGAAGATGAATACAAGGCGGAGCATCAGGCACCGGAAATTCAAAGTTCGAAAAACCTGCCATTGATCGTAACATGGAAGATATCGGGCGGCAACCTTAATTCGACTATTTGATGGCTCGCAATGCACGGGCATGCTGACACCCGACATGTCACCCTTCTTTGACCGAAACCGGTCCCGACAATATTCAGTGAATCAGAGTATCCTCAGACGATTGTGACCTCGCTCCTGATTGTTCCAGTTCCACTCTGGCCGATCCCAGTCCGAAACCCGTTGCGAAACTTCCGCCCCAGATTACTGGCGACATGAAGAACGGCAATCCGGAAAGACCGGGAATGATAAACGCCGCTTCCTCTACTGTGCTGCCGAAGATTTCCCCATACGCAAACGGATGCAACTCACGTTCAAGATCACTGTCATGCCGGGCTCGAGCGTATGAAATCGCGTCTTTGGAGACGTTGACTTCCTGATAAAGCGGCACAAATGGAATATGCTGAGCCGCGATATAAGATCCAGGATAACGCACGCCGAGGAAGTCTTTCGCACGCGCCGCTTCGTAGATGTTCCACTCGCGCCACACGGAGTTGACCGCCAGCGTTTTCGTGAAGGGATTGTAGTACGTGTACCGAAACACGCGCGCCGGGATGACGGTTTCGATGCTCCAATAGACCGTTCCTAATGAGTACTTCCACAGCGGATGCACGTCCGGATTCTGTCGCAATCTCCTCCATTGCGCAGCTGGGTTGTAACGGCAAACGTCCACATAGACGTCCGACAAATCATTCGCAGCAAGGTAGCTTTTCGTGGCCTCCAGAGATTCCTCCATCCGCTCTTCGCGCGAGCGTGGATCGGGGACTTCACGACTCACAAAGTTCGATACTTTCTCGATCGGTGTATGAACGAGATATTCCATGCCGTCAAGAATTGGATGTTGACCATCATGCGTGACAACGTTTTGAGCAAGCGATTCTGAGGGCTCGATTGTGCTGCACGCGATGACCCGGCGCTAACGAAGCATAACCACAACTTCCCGCCAAATCTGAATCTTGTCACTTCAAAAGGATGGAGCCTTTTCAATGACTGCATTATCGCCTCGATCCGGTGTTCTTCTCACCGGAGTCACGGGCCTGCTGGGTGGAGAGATCCTCAGAGAACTTGTAAAGCGGCATCCGGGCGAAATCTCGACCTTGATTCGTCGGAGCAATTTTCAATCGCCACAGATTCGATTTGCCGAGCGGATGGCACGCAGTGGCGAGTATGGTGATTACTTCTCGCACAGAGTCATGGTGATCGAAGGGGACATCTCTCTTAGCCACTGGGGCCTGTCACCGGCGGATTCTCGCCATGTCACCGATCATATCGACACCATCATTCACTGCGCTGCTGACACATCGTTTATTCGCGGCGAAAGCGTCATCGACACCAACATTCAGGGGACCCGAAACCTGATTGCCCTCGCGAAGTCAAATGCATCCTTCGCCCGCAACATCCTGTGGTTTGCTCCGCTGTTGTATGAATTTGACGCGCTGCCGATCGACCCGACATCCGAAATCGATCTGATCTCCACTACGTTCATGGCACAAAGCACAGTGGAACTCATGCTGACGGACGGTCTGGAGCACGATTGCTATCACGTTTCCGCCGGCCATCATCACGGTGTCACACGCCGGGAAGTCCTGGAGACATTTAATCGATTCTACGGTCGCAGGCCCCCTCAGCTGATTCCTCCGGAACAGTGGACAATCGCCGAGCATCGACAATTCGTCCGCCGTCCGGAACAGCGTAAAGTGTTTCACGCGCTGCGATACTACTTGCCGTTTCTGAACATGGATGTGACGTATGACGACTCACGACTCCGTCAGGCTTTGGGTGCTCATATGCCGGAGTTTCAGGAATTCAATTCCTACTCCGACCACCTGCTCAGCCAGATCGGAATGAACGAAGCCCTGGCCGAAGCGGCTCGTCCCTGAGCAGCAGTGCAGAAGAATTGTCTCAATTGTTCCCGCCGGCAATAACGGAAAAACCCCGGCTACCTGCAAAAGCCGGGCTTCTGTTTCACATCGCTTACTCTTAGTCGATTTCAATGTGGACTTCCACATCAATGCTGGCCTCGATCTCCTGCTTGTCAGCCGTCACGAGGATCACTTCGTAACCTTCAAATTCCACCTCGCCATCTTCGACTTCGTAGATGGCCTCCGCTGATTTCAGGGTGGACTTGGGAAATTTTTTCGCAAGGGCCGCAGTGACAAATTGAGGCAGTTCCTTCAGCTCAATGGCACGTTCAACTTCTTCTACATCGCCTTCTTCGTCAACTGCCACACTAATGGCTTTTCCTTTTTCCGAAAGTGTCACTTCGTAAATGACTTCGGTTTCTTTCTCATCCTTCTCCTCGTCATCCTTCTTGTCCCCGTCCTTTTCATCGTCGTCCTCATCCACGACAACTTCTTTGGTTGCCGACTTCATTTCCACATCCGGAAACATCTTTTTGATGGATTCAACGACCGCCTTTGGCAGCTTATCCAGGGGAACGGATTCCTCCTTTTCTTCCTCGAACGCTCCTGCCGCTGATGCGAGAGTCAGCATTCCTGTCATCAACCCCAAAACACTCCAATGTCTTACGCCCATCTTCCTGCTCCTTCATGATCCGGAAACCGATTCGCTGACCAGTTGCCACAACGCGTGGCAAGCGTGCGATTCGCCCGGATTGTATCTGTTTTAGATGAGAAGAATGTGAATCCAGGATGAATTGCTGTTCATCTTCGCCCGGACGGCATGTGATTTAGGGAAATCGCAACGGGATGGAACGTCGCACGGTACGATATTATTGGATTCCTCTTCAGGCGCTTCGACAGACTACGGCGCGGTCTTGCCGGGTTCAACGTGGCATGGGCAATTGCCACCAAGACGGGAAGCGGCGTTGAAGACGGGGTCGCTGCTCGTTTCCGGCGGCGATGCGCGACGATTGCTCAGAATGGGCGATCATCTGCCAAACTGAGAGCGTCTTAGAAACCAACCACAAACGAAAACAGCAGCAAGACGATGGTTTGATTCGCAAAGAAATACGACAAAACTGGTATACGAATTGCCGACAAAAATGTATGCAGAACGCGGCGAAGCGTGGAGAATCTGTATTTTCGTAATGTGGGGCCGAACCAAAATGCGACATTCGATTGATCCCAACAAGCATTTTCTCCTGATGAAGGTCTCCGTTCACAAACGCAGATCTTGTCGAAGCGTTCTGTTTGGCATGATCGCGATTCTCTGCATTTCATTAGCGATTTCCAGTGATTCAGTGGCCGTGCCGTATCGCGGACGTTCCAGCTATTCCAGTCGGGCAGCGGCTGCGGCGAAAGCCCAGCGAGCCCAAATGATCAAGAACCTGCAGAATCAGGTTTCCAGCGCCAAACAGGTTCTTAAGAATCTTGAGTCACAGGCCGTCATGACTCAGTCTCAACTGACAGCCGCCAGCACCCAACTCGAAGGGATTCAGCAGGGGATTGAAGACATTCAACACGACGCCGCAGATGCCGCAAAGTCGCTCCGTGAGATTGAATCAGAGATTTTGCTGGCACAAACACCGACTTCCGAATACGGCAAAGCTAACACTGCAGTGGTCGATGCCAGGAAAGCCGTCCATCTGACAATTCACGAAGTCCTCAAACTGCCTCTCGAAGACGATCAGCCCAGCATCGACCCTGTCCGAGACCATATGAAAAACATTTCCGATTCGCAGAGAGACTCACTACAGGCCGACGATCGATACAAGGAAGCGGACAAGACTCTCAGGGACGCGATTCGAAATGTGGGCCAGGTGAGATCCAAACTGTTTCAGGACAATAAGGACTGGGCGGCCGCGCATCAGGATCTGATCGACGCGAACCATAAGAAACACGAAGAAGAAAAGACCCGCCGTCAGACGGGAACTGCGGTGACCGGCAAGAAGCACGAACTTCAAAACATGGCCAGTATCGCCGCCAACGCGCGTTCCATCATTGCTCAGGGCGAATTCCAGCTGAGACAACTGGGTGCCCCAGTCCCAGCGGCCCCGGCTGGCAGCGGCGCGACACAGCAGAAGCCTCGATAACATGGTGCCACTCATTCCCCACGATCTGCCGAATGTGGCGGCCAACGTTTTATTCTGCTGTGCGTCATGACACGATTTCATGCAAAACTTTTCCGGCAACGTCGGTCAGTCGGAAATCACGGCCAGCATAGCGGTAGGTCAGCCGTTCGTGATCGATGCCCAGCAGGTGAAGAATGGTGGCGTGCAAATCGTGGATGTGGACTCGATTGTGGACCGCGCGAAATCCGAAGTCGTCAGTTTCGCCGTACGTCATGCCGCCTTTGACACCGCCGCCAGCCAGCCATGTCGTGAAGCCGTAGTGATTGTGATCCCGTCCGTTGCCATTTTCGGTCGTTGGGGTGCGACCGAATTCACCGCCCCAGAGCACCAGCGTTTCGTCAAGCAGGCCCCGTTGTTTCAGGTCCGTCAATAGTGCGGCGATCGGACGATCGATGTCTTTGCAGAGATTTCGTGTCTGGTCATTATGATTGCTGTGAGTATCCCATGGCTGGCCGTCTCCGTAATAGACCTGCACAAATCGCACGCCGCGTTCACTCAGGCGTCGAGCCAGCAGGCATCCATTTGCGAAGTGTCCCTCGCCGTAGTTTTCGCGCGTGACTTTGGATTCCTGTTGCAGGTCACAGGCCTCTGTCCCGGCAAACTGCATGCGGAATGCGGTTTCCATTGCCTGCAGTCGTCCTTCGAGTTGTCCGTCCGGGCCGCAGCGTTCCAGATGCAGTCGATTCAACTGCGTCATCAGTGAAACCTGCGCCTCCTGTTCCGCTCGAGTCGCGTCGGGGTTTCGCAGAAAGGGAATCAGCTTGTCCGGGACTGGATCGCGATGATTGATATACGTTCCCTGATGTGAGCCTGGAAGAAACGCACTGGTCCAAAGGATTGAAAATCGGACAGGTTTGCCGGGGCAAAGTACGACATAGGCCGGTAGATTTTCGTTTTCGCTGCCCAGCCCGTAGGACAGCCACGATCCCATGCTGGGACGTGTGGGCAAAATGGTCCCGTTGTTCATCAGCAGCAGGGCAGGACCATGATTCGGATTGTCAGTATACGTCGAACGGATGATGGCCATGTCGTCGATGCAGTGTGCCGTCAGTGGCAGCAGTTCGCTCACCGGCAAACCGCTGTCGCCCGCCGGACGAAAGCGAAATGGAGAGGGCATCAGACCTGCCGTTCGGCGTTCCGTTCGCAAGTCGGCGCTGGTTGGACGCTGGCCGGCGAATTTGACGAGCTGCGGTTTCGGATCAAACAGGTCTCCCTGAAACGGGCCTCCGTTCATGAACAGCTGAATGATGCGTTTGGCTTTGGGCTTCGAGTGAGGAGAATGAATTTCGCCGCGTGCGTTTGAGTTCATGGCAGCCAGAAGGCCGAGAGAGCCCAGCCCGCCGCCCATGGCCTGGATGAGGCGACGGCGGGTTGGCAAATCGTTGTGCGGGTCGATATTGGCTTTCATTTGAGGCACGTTCGTCTTCCTGAGACCCATTGTAGAACCGTTATCCCAATTGTTCCGCTCACTGATGTGGCGAACCTCGCGTGGAACAATTGGGACAATTGTTCTACTCTGGTTTGGCTAGTCCACGAAATGAAATTCATTCAACCCCATCAACGCCTGAAGGTAATCTTTCCATTTCTTCTCGGAATCATTGTCTTCCAGGAATGCATGCGCAATCTCAAGTTCCCGTTCGGTGACGGATCGCGCGAACAGCAAATGATATGCGCGGGCGATTCGTTCGTCATTGGATTCAAGGGTCTTTAGTCGCAACCACAGATTCTCCGCCTGCTGTTCCATCCACGGCGAATTCAGCACGAAGAGCTGTTGCAGGGGGGTTGTCGTGTGTTCTCGTCGAGGACTGTGCGAACTGGCTTCGGGGAAATCATGCATGCGGAGCACGCCGTTCATTTCTTCGCGTTCAACTTTGGCGTAAATCGTTCGCCGCACGTTGGTGAGATCATCGACGGGCTGCGAAGGGCCTCCGAGACTGAGATCCAGCTTACCGGTCGCCGCCAGCGTCGCGTCACGCCACATTTCGATATCCAGTCGGCGGCGATTCATTCGCCAAAGTAATCGATTGGACGGATCGACGGCATCGGCGTCAGGTCGATACGCTGAAGACTGACGATAAGTGGCTGAGAGCAGAATCTCGCGATGCAGCCACTTCAGATCCCAGCCGTGGGCGACAAATTCAGAAGCGAGGTATTCCAACAGCTCCGGATGCGTCGGTCGATCACCCTGCGATCCGAAGTCACTGGGAGTTCCGACGAGGCCAGCGCCGAAGTGCTGATCCCAGATGCGATTTACCAGCACTCGAGCGACGAGTCCGGCGGAATTCGTGAGCATTGTTTCAGCCAGCTCCGCCCGTCCACTGCCGTGTTGAAACGGCGTCGCGGGTTCAGATTGAAGAACGGTAAGGAATCGACGCCGGATGATCTCGCCAGGATTAGATGGATTCCCGCGCTGGAATACAGGCAGATCTCGCCCTTCGGATTCGCGGTACTCTAAACGCGTGCTGTCTTCGCCATCCGGCATCACGTAAACACTGGCCTCACGCAGCACATGAGCCCACGGTTGATCAACGTTGGGTGTCCGTTGGCGAATCTCAGCGATGGACTGCCGGATCGTTTCTGCTTCCTCGGATTTAGGGTCCGTCACCTTCTTCAATTGTGCGTCAAGTTCATCGATGTCCTTACGCGCCTTGCGGATATCGGGAACGTCGTCGCTCGGACACAGCGGACGTTCGTCCAGTTGAAAACTGGCGAAGACGCCGGCCAGGGCGTAGTAGTCTTCTGTCGAGATCGGATCAAACTTGTGATCGTGGCAGCGGGCGCAGGAAACCGTGAGTCCCAGGAACGTTCTTGAGACTGCATCGAGGCGTTCATCCCATTCGTCCGCGACAATCTGTTCAATCACTGTGGGAGCCAGCTTCAATTCTTTCCAGTATGTCGGGCTGAGGCCAAGAAACCCGAGGGCGGCGAAATTTTCCGGTGGTGTGTTGGGAATCAAATCGGCCGCCAGTTGCAGCCTGACGAACTGGTCGTAGGGCAGATTCTCGTTCATCGCCCGCACGACCCAGTCGCGATAAATCCAGCCGCGATCAGTGGGACTCTGCCAGTCCGGAGTGAAGTCCGTGTACCGGGACAAGTCCAGCCACACGCGTGCCCAGCGTTCTCCATAATGCGGTGACGCGAGCAGTCGATCGACGACTCGTTCGTATGCGTCAGCCGATTCATCCGCGTTGAAAGCATCGAGTTCGTCAGGAGTTGGCGGCAGGCCGATGATGTCAAACGTAATGCGTCGCAGCCATGTCGATTGATCGGCTTCGGGATTTGGCACGAGGCTGTGAGCCTTCAGTTCCTTAACGATGAAGGCGTCTATCGGGCTTCGGACCCACAGATTGTCCCGGTCCGGCGGTTCAACGTGTGCGAGTGGCTGGAACGACCAGAACTGTCGCCCGGCAGCAAAGTCGATCTGATGGGTCGTCGGGCGTGGAGCGGCCTTGTATTCAGGAATCGCTGCGCCGTCGCGGATCCATTTCAGCAGAATCAACAACTCTCTGTCAGGCAATTTGCCGTCCGGTGGCATCTGCAGATCAGGATCGCTGTAGTCCAGGACGCGAAACAACAGACCGTCTTCAGGCGATTCCTTCGCAAACATTGAACCGCGACTTCCCCCAGCCGCGATCCCGTCAGCAGTCTCCAGAATCAGGGAGCCATTCTTCGCGCCGGTCTTTGTGGAATGGCATTCATAGCAGTGCTCCGCCAGAATCGGCCGGACTTGTGATTCGAAGTACGCCAACTTGTCAGAAGCAACAGCCGCATGATCGCCAGGCTCGTCACCAGCCGTCGCTGAGAACGAAATGGCAAACATGCTGAGAGCGATGGCGATGCACCGAACCACTCGGGCGACTCCTGATCGGACAGATTTTGCTGGGCGGGAAAGTTGAGGATTGCTGAGGCACTGATATCGTCGCCGCATTTGCCGTGGGATGCAACTGTTTTAGGCGAGCGGCAGATGGTGGCGTACCCGGATAGAAGTCCGGCTTCTGAGAGAAGCCGGGATTCTGGTGGTAAATCGTTTTCTGCCGCTCGCCTAAAGGCCGCATTCCGCGAATAAACCCACACAGCCCCGATCGGCAGTTTCTGCTGAAACCAACGCCCTTCGGCGAAAATCAGTCTGACAACTTTTGTGCCAATTTGCGAAAAGTGCCACTACGAGAGCCTTTCAGCAGAAAAGTCGTATCGACGCCGTTTAGCCATTCAGTTACGAAACGGGCCTCTTCTCTCATCTCCTGCGTTTTTCTCTCTCCATTCACTCCTTTCTCATTCGTTTTCGCCGTGCGCCGCCAATCGGCTGCCACGAAATAATGCCTCCTTAGCTGAAGTCGTGAGACTTCAGTCGTTCTGAATTTTCACGAGTTCAGCGACCGGAGCATTCTGCGAAAACCGACTCTGGAATACTCACCTGCATCGAGGTACGGCATGCGTTGCTTCACAAAACTCCCGGTTCGCATGTTTCCAGCTGCGGTGGTTCTGCTCATCGCGGGTTGCATGACGGCCCCTGGATACATGCCGATTGGATCAGTCCCGGGAAATGGATATCCGGTGGGCTCGGGGCCACCCGGCAGTCCGTATGTCCCTCCAAATGATCCCGGCGGTTTTCCGACGACTGGATATATTCCGCCGGGTACGTCGCCTCCATCGTCACCCATCGTTCCAATCTCGAACCCATCGATCCCCGTCACACCTTCGACGCCGGACAATCCGCCGGTCATCGTGGATTCACCGACCAAACCAACGATTCCCACAGATCCAACAACGACTCCCGCGACGCCAACAGACCCTGCCAGCTTCTGGACACCGTGGCCGCTGCCGCCTCGCAATCGAACGTCAGCGATGGCAAGTGACCGACTGGCCGGATTGCCGCGAAGCGCACAGGAAGGTGGTCGTCGGCACAATCATCCGATGCGATCCACCATTCGCGGCGGTTCGCGGGCGGCACACATGGCGCATGAGGAAATCGCGATGCCGGGGCAAGTTCCTTCGATTACCGAACGAATCGGCACCGCACCCTCGACGCCGGCGGAAGATCTGCGATATCGCGGTGGAAGAACAATCCCCTACCTGGCTTTCGTGAATCTCTACGTGGGCGGGAATTCCGCATGGCAGAAGAGTGATATCGAATCGATTGACAAGGCGATTGCCGCGGCAATGGCAGACCGAAATCTGAACAATGTCATGCGTCAGTACTTCGACAATGCCGACATCACCGCCACAGAATTGCCGTCACATCCGCTTGTCGGATACACGCCGAGCGTCATGTCGCAGGGGGATGTCGAATACTGCCTGTCGTATCTGTACGATCAGGGGTATCTCAGCCAGTATGATTTGTCATCAACGGTCTTCAATTTTCTTCTGCCTCCCGGGACTGTATTGACGGTCGATGTAAACCGAAATTCCACGCTGGCGAGTGCCGCCGGAGACAACAAACAGCCCGGAGGCTCTCCGTACATGCTCACCTCAGCGTCAGATGAGGAATCGGGTGGCGTGATTCCAAAGGCGGAGGAAGGTGACTCAACGTCGGGACTTGGTGGCTATCACGGGAGCATTCGGAAGAACCAGAAGCCCGTCTACTACTCTGTCGATGTCTTTTCAGAACGCCGCCCGAACGGATCAACCAACGGAATTCCGGTCTTCACAGAAAGCTGGAAGAACGTCGTGGCCACGCTCTATCACGAGATGCAGGAAGCACGCACTGACCCGGATGTGGAAGACTGCATCCGCAATCCGTACGACCCGAATGCAGAACGCTACCTTGGCTGGACTTCAGATCGGGGCGAAGAATGCGGTGACTATCCGATCGATGCCGCGAAGCAACTCAGCACGGTCGTACTCGAAGTGGATTTGACGGACGGAAGTGGCAAGGTGCCCGTGCAGTTGCAGTATTCCAACGCGGTTCACGGACCGGAAGGCCCGATTGCACAACCACATTCGCTTCCATAGCAGGCAGGAGAATTTGACTTGCGAGATGCAAATGCAGCGGTTAATTGCGTCCACAGTCTGCGGTCAGCACGCCGGCGAAAGTGAGCGATGAACTCAGACAAAAGATGGCCGATGCGGAATTGATCCCATGACAATCTCGCTGTGGATCTTTCTGCTGATTGGCGAAGCCGTGTGGGGCGTTGTATCCGACGTCGCTCCGCCGACGAAAATGATCCTGCTTGCGTTGATGACCTTTGGTGTTGTCAAGTGGCAGGCGTGGCACCGCTCGATGAAGACCGACACCATCGTCACTCGATCTGAAACGCTGGCATGGTTTTTCCTGACTCCCACACTGGATGCGCACCGGTTTTTCCACCAGCGTCTGGCGACTGCTCAGCGGCCGCCACTCCGGCAGTGGATCGCGGGCATTGCAAGAGTATCGATCGGAGTAATTCTGCTTGCCGCCGTCGCACCACGCTTTGTGTCATCCGGTCCGGTTCTGGCGGGCTGGATTGCCATGATTGGCATTGCACTGATTTTGCACTTTGGCCTGCTGGATCTCATCGTGCTGTGCTGGAGATCTCAGGGGCGTGACATTCAGCCGCTGATGAATCGTCCGCTGTTTGCCGCATCACTGAGTGAATTCTGGGGGAAACGATGGAACACCGCCTTTCGCGATTTCGCCCATGAGCAGGTCTTCAGGCCACTCTGTCGTCACTGGTCTGTGTCACTGGCTGTCTGGTCGGCATTCGCGTTTTCAGCACTGATTCACGAACTGGCAATCTCTGTGCCTGCTGGTGGTGGCTATGGCCTGCCAACGATCTATTTTCTGCTGCAGAGTGCCGGGATCAAGATTGAGCGCGTGCTGACACGAACCCGCTGGTGGCCTCAGACAATCCTGGTCAAATGGCTGTTTGCAGCCTGCTTCGTTATCGGCCCGGCACCATTGCTCTTCCATTCGCCGTTTATCATGCGCGTCATCAATCCGCTGATTCCAGCAATCAACTGACAAAAGGCTTCGTCATGTCAACATTGCAGATTCTGATCATCATCTCTGGAGTGCTGCATCTGGGAACTCTGCTGGGCAGTGCTCAGGTGCCGCGAGAACTGAAGTTTTCGGAAGAACTGCCGAAACTCAGTCCACTGCTACGTCACTGGATTCTGGTGGCTGGCGGCTACGTTGTACTCAACATTCTGGCATTCGGAATTCTGTCGCTGGCATTCTCCAGAGAGCTGGCATCTGGACAACCCCTGGCACGGGGAATGTGCGGGTTCATTGCTGTCTTCTGGAGCATCCGCTTATTGATTCAGTGCTTCGTGTTCGATGCAAAACCGTATCTGCGGACATGGTTTCTGCGAGCGGGTTATCATGGCCTCACATTCGTGTTTACGTGGCACACTCTTGTCTATGGATTTGCCGCCCTGCGTTGACGCTGACATCTGTGCAATCACATCGGCTTCGTCGCATCCATACCCATCGCCGCGATGCCGGCAATGAAGAACGCGCTGCCGCAGGCGATGAATACGAGGCTCTGGCCGCTGCCATGTTGCGAACCCCATGTCATCAGCGCGGGTACCATGCTGGCGCTGAATGCCGCGCCGAAGTTGCCCCACATGTTGGCCCATCCGAAAACCGTCGCCGTGCTGCGGCCGCCAATATCCTGCATGAACGCCCAGATCGACGGATTTCCAACGTCAGTCATCAGCGAAACGAGAGCACAACAGGCGACGATCGCCCAGACGTTGTCGAACAAAAGACAACTCATGTAGGCCAGACCAGCCATCGCACTGGCCAGTGAGATTGGCAGCACACGCCCAATCCGCAAGCCGAGTTTGCGGACGCTCAAATCCGTCGCCCAGCCACCAATCAGCTGACCGATCATGCCGGTGGACAGCACAATCGTGACCATCAGCGCCCCCTGGGTTGAAGGAACACCCTTGGACTCTTTCAGATACGTGGGCAACCATGTCACCAGAAATGCCCAGCCGACGTTGACGCAGAACTGTCCCAGAGAATTCAACCACAAGCTTCGATTCGTGGCACACGCCAGCACCACCCGAGCCAGTTCCCGCAGACCGAAGGTTGGACCGTCCGGCGGCATGCCGATCAGTTCCAGTTCGGCGGGATTGCACTGTGAATGCTGTGACGGGCGATCGCGAACAATGACCCAGTAACCGATCGCGACGAGAACTCCAAAAGCTCCATAGGCCCACAACGTCGCTCGCCATCCGCCGAGCCAAAAGATGAGCAAAGTCGTCAGCAATGGTGCCAGAGTTCCACCGAGGCGACCGCCAAACGAGATCAGAGAACTGGCTCGCCCTCGCAGAGAAAGGGGAAACCAACGTCGCACAATCGCGTTGCTCGCGGGATAAGCTCCCGCCTGGCAGACGCCGTAGCCAAGCCGAGCGAACAACAGTCCAGGCAAACTGACCATCAGCCCCGAGATCGCCGTCAGTGCGGACCAGCTGAGTATGTAAACCGACAACGCGCGGCGCGGGCCAAAGCGGTCGCCGATCCAGCCAGCGGGAACCTGCAGCAATGCATATGTGAAGAAGAAGGCTCCGAGGATCGAGCCGATCTGCTGTTTGGAAATCCGAATGCGGCCGCTGCCACCCACGTTTTCGACCTTACTCAGCAGGACCGTCGCCTCCGCGCGGGTCAGGTTATCTTTCAACACCTGCGGATAAGTCAGTTTCAGCGTGTCGGCATCGGACTCCGGTCGTCCAGTGAGCGAACAGACAAGCAGCCGCAGCGGTTTCGTGGTGTCGCCCGAATCCGTCAGTTCCAGTTGAAAGCGAGTCGCCGGATGCTGGTTGAGCGCCGTATCGTCCTGAAACGAATCTGTTTTAACGATTTCACCCGGTGCGACTCGCGTGAGATACAGACCAAACGCCATCAGGATACTGATCATGATGATCCGATAACGGACCATCGTAGCTGGTGCTGTCGCGTCGTCATCTGTCATTGTGGCGTCCTGTGGTCTTGGTTTTCGATTGGATCCAGCGGGAAAACAGGTCGCCGAATTTTGTTGTAAGGCAGTTGACACAAATCACTGGAACACGGCCCAGGCGTCGAGACCCAGACGTTTCCCTTGCTGATCGGATCCCATGCGCGGCGATGAGCGACGGCTGCTTTGATGCCGACAAAAGAAAACTGCGACGGATCAATGCCGACGTGCAGCCACTGACCAAGGTCCATCGGCGGCGTCTTGATCGATGTCAGTAAAATCGTGATTCCTTCGTACTGCACGATGGCGCAATCACCCATGTCGAATCGATCGCCAACCATTGAGGCCAGGTGACTCTGACGATCCTGCAGCGTGAAGTGTCCGTCACACAATCGGACGAGTTTCACCGTTAGGTCCAGCGGTCCAGGATCGAGCCGACTGCCACGACCTCCGATGGCGAGTGCGATCGAGTCACCGGGCGAGTGACTCTGAAGCTGACGCACGGATTCCGGATCGCAGATGCTGACGGCCGTGTTTTTGAAGTGGTGACGGATGAAAGCTCGCAGCAGTCCCGTGCAGTCGCCCGGCGCGCCGCCGCCGATGTTATCGGATGGTTCCACGATCACAGTCAGGCCCGGTTCATCGCGCGGCAATTCCGCCAGGACTTCGTCAACAGGCCGCTCGATCACATTGCCGAGTTCCGCCAGCTGCAGCGCCTGCTCGCACAGCTGCCGCAACGCGGATTCCGCCTCACCGTCATCACCGGTGGTCACGATGCCAAAGCTGACTCCCGTGTCGAGTGTGTCCGCGAATGCGAAACCTGCCGTGACGTTGACTTCCCAGAACGTCGGGTGATCAATCTGCATCTGCCGCGCGGTCTGCAGTAATGATCGCATCGGATCGGTCGCTGTCCCCGTGCCGGTGGGTGGCCAGACAATGGGAGGTTGAGCCATCATCATTCGCGGCACCTGTTCGGTTTTCAGACAGCGATCCAGCAGACGGACTGATCGGATCGCCGATTCACGCGCGTCCGCGTGCGGGTTTTCGCGGTACGCGACCAGGCAGTGCGCGTGCTGAGCCATCTTCTGGGTGAAGTTGGCGTGCAGGTCATAGACTCCGAAGATGGGAATCGGCAGCGATGGGGAAAGGCGACGAGTGTCCGCAGCCGCGCCGGATTCTGCAAGCTGAGTAGCCAGACGCTCAAGCAACAGCCCTTCGACGTCCTGGATCGATTCGCACGTCATCGCGCCGTGCAGGACCAGGAAAATGCCATCCAGTGGGCCACTTTCAAGGCATTTGGCCAGAGCTGTGGACAACTCACTCCAGTAGATTTCGAAAGCGGTGTCCTGCACAATAGCGCTCGGGTAGGCACCCGCCGAAAGCGCGGGGACGAGATTCCATCCGAGTTGTTCGGCGACTTCGAGAACTCCTCCAAACGGACTGCATTCGCCCTTCAACGCCAGAAGCTCCGCCCCTCGGACGACTTGAAAATCGTCCCACGCTGTCGTGCCATCCAGAAACGTGTGCGTTTCGTGAAACAGTCCGGCCACAAAAATTCGGGGTTGTTGGGGCAATTGTGCGTCCTTCGTCGGGAGTCGAAGTTGTATTGTTTGCGAAGTGGCTGGTGGTGTGGGCAGGGCGGAGGCAATTATTGGGGGTGCGGTGATTTCGTAGCGTCGCAGGCTCCGCATTGGAACCGACCGCTTGCCGTCCGTCAATTCGATCGATATACGTGCGTTGTTCAAGTAGGTCCTCCCTGCCGGGGAGGACTTCGCGGCTTGACGCGACCGGCGACCAGATGCGGTTGAATTTTAGCTCATGCGGCGACGTTGATTCCGTGTCCGCCCTGTGGCGGTTCGCCTTTCGGCGAAAGTCCTTTCTGGCAGAAAGCACCTACATGGGAAGACCTTCAAATCCTTTCTTATGGCTCTGAGAGATCTACGATGTCAAACTCCGGCGATGCACCATCCGATATGACAATCACCCTTGAAATGATGCGCACACGACTCACCGTTCCTTTGCTATGTGACGCGCTGGATGCGGCCGGATTTCCTCATCAGTCTCCGCGTGTTCCGTTGCCACCCATCACAATGCCGGACGTCGTTCTCATCGGTCGATGCAGGACAACACTCTGGGCCGACATGGCGCACGTAGATCCAGAACCCTACAAACTGGAACTTGTCGCTGTAGACGCCTGCCGACCGGATGATGTGCTGGTGTGCGCGGCGAACGGTTCGATGCGATCAGGAATCTGGGGGGAATTGCTTTCGACTGCGGCACTGAACGCGGGCTGCGTTGGCGTGGTCATTGATGGCGCTGTCCGCGATGTGGCTCAGATGCGGCAGATGGGTTTTCCTGTTTTCGCCCGAGGCCGTTGTCCCTATGACAGTCGTGATCGCCAGCGCGTGATTGATTTTGACGTGCCGGTGGAAATCGATGGAGTGAGCATTCATCCTGGCGATTTGATCGCCGCCGATCAGGATGGAGTTGTGATCGTGCCGCAGGCGGTCGAGGCGTCGGTCGTTCTCGCCGCATGGAACAAGGTCCACGCCGAGAACGAAGTGCGAGATGCAATCCGGGACGGGATGTCGGCAACGAAAGCATTCGAGACGTTCGGCGTGTTGTGAGTGTGGCTCAGTATTCCCCGACTTTCTCGCCCCCATCGACAGTCAGCAGAGCCTTGAGGATCGTGGGGTCTGTGTCTGCCGAGATGAACCGCACGCTGCCGTCGGCCAGTGCCGCATTGGCGCCAGCGGTGTGGTAACTCGACAGGATTCCGGCGGACAGGCCCGGCTCGTTTCCGGGCAGGTTGACTCCGATCTGTGTGGAATCGACGTTGATGTCCTGTGGATTGGTCCAGACGATCCGAGTGCCGCAGGCTTCCATGACCAGCAGCGAGTTGCTCGATCCATCTTTAATTTCACTCAGTGCATGAGCTGGCTTGCCGTCACGGGCAAACACAGAATGCTGGCCTACGGGAACTACATAAGACGTGAAGAACTGAGATGCTTCGTTGTGCCTTTCGGACTCGGGCTGGCTGGGACAGAGATACTGTTCGATGCGTCGAGACGCTATCGGCAGATTCTCGCTGGAATCCCAGGAGCGTTCATGGTCGTAACTCTCAAACAGGTGCGTTTGTTCCATGAATGGCAGGAGCGCGACGCGCCAAGATGATGGCAATGGACTGGCGGGATTTACAGTGCGAGCGGCTGCGGGAGGAAACCGGCCAGCGATATCATGATAGTAGTGCATTCCGAGAGCAATTTGTTTGAGATTGTTCTTGCACTGGGTTCGCCTGGACGCATTGGCATGGTGGTTTTGCTGAGGCAACAGCAGCCATCCGGAGAGTACAAATTGAAAAACAAGTATTGTGCCGACTTGAATAAATCCCAGTGCTGGCTCCAAATCGCGTTCCCGCTCAGCGCGCAAAAACTCACGTAGACCACCGATCATGCAGATGATCATCGCCGCAGTTCCGTACCAGATCGCCGCCTGCACATGGATCGGGAACGTTGCGAATCCAACCAGCTGGCCGAGTGTTGCGGCGATGCTCAATACCAGCCACACGCGAAATTTGTTCGACGACTTCGGGGCGGGACGGCGAACAGCAAACCAGAACAGGACGCCCAGCACGGCAACCAGCCCAAGATGGACCAGGATCGATGTAATGTCTGTTGCGGACTGAACGGACGTTGGGAAATCGTACATTTTTGCTGGCTCTCAAAGTTTGCTGCGGTGGAATTGATAATTTCCCGAAATCCGGTTGCCGCATTGGGCCTGAATTGATACACCGCGACGCCACCTGATGACAATCCTGAAGTCCCGTGTACCCAAGCATACGATCTGGAAATGATCCGCCAACTAAAATATGACAAGTCATACGACACTGAGACTGGCGTGCTGGAATGCGGCGGTGAAGCTGGGTTCTTTTCAAACTGTACCACCACGTTGTGGACCTTGATGCGGCTGCATAACTCAGGCATCACACCCACCGGCCTCTCGATTCGAAAAGGATTTGCCGCATGGCGAACTCCGGAATTGATCGAGAAAGATCTTTATCCTTTCCTGTTCCGCACGGATGCGTCGTGTGCGATTCCGGCAGACGTTAAAGTGCGAAAATTCGACCATCACGCTCGATATGGACGGCTTCGCCTGGACCTGCTGACTCCGTTCATTCACCGTTGGTTTTTGCCAGCAGCGCCGGTCGTGGAATATGGTGAATCGCTCCTCCGCAGCAGCAACCTGAATCCTGACAAGACGATTGTCGTTCTGTATCGCGGGACTGACAAGTCGTCCGAAGTGTATCTGGCACGACCTGAAGAATACCTGGCTCAGGCGATTCGATTGCTGCATGAGAATCCAGACTTCAGGGTCCTGATTCAGACGGATCAGGAGCAGGTACGGGACTTGTTTGTACGCGAATTGGGACCGCGTTGCTTCTATTTTCCTGAACTGCCCGTGACTTCTGGAACAAAAGTTCTGCACCAATTATCTCAGTCGGAACTTCCGCTGTCGCGACTTCAGTTTGCACAGTCCCTGATCGCCGTTTGCCAAATTGTTTCGACGTGTCGCCATCTGATCAATCATACGGGAAACATGGCTTTGTGGAGCGTCCTGTATCGCGAACATACGCGGCATATGCTCCAATTCGAGACATTCGGGCTGCTGGCCGATGATCGCGGACGTATCCGGACGGGCGACATCCCCACGCTTGTCTGGAGATACATTCAGCGGCGAACAAGTCGTCTGTTTTCCCCAAAGAAACGGAACTGACCTGAGTAGTCAGTTTGAAGATCGTCGCCGTGCAGATTCATCGGTTGCAGTAGAATACCATCAGATCACAAAGAAGGACCGACCATGCGTAAAAACCTGCGTAAGCTGTTGGAGCGGCGAACTGCCCGGCGAGACCTGCGCGAACAGTGCCAGGCAGCCAGCGAGCGAGAAGAACAAAAAACGCCGACACGAATCGAAATCATCAACTGGCTTCTGCAGCAAACGAATCACCGACGTTATCTTGAGATCGGCGTTCGAAATCCGGAAAACTGCTTTGACCACATCAACGCGGATTTTAAGGTCTCCGTTGATCCGGGGGTCGAGGCGACTGTGAACAAGGCGACCGTCAAACTGACCAGTGATGAGTTTTTCGAGCAATTGAATTCAGGCCAGTTGTCGCTCGAACATTCCCAATTTGACGTCATCTTCATTGACGGTTTGCATCTTGCCGATCAGGCTTGGCGCGACATTCAGAATTCAATGCAGATCATCGCGGAGACAGGATTTGTCGTCTTACACGATTGCAACCCGCCGACCAGATTTCACAGCCGTGAAAACGTCGATGAAGAAAATCCGGCGGGCGGATTCTGGAATGGAACCACATGGAAAGCATTCCAGCGATTTCGGACAGAAAGTGACAGGAACAGCTACGTCATCAATTCCGACTGGGGTGTCGGAGTGATCGAGAATCATCGAACATCGACGAGTCCTCGTCCACCCGCGTCACTCAATCCGTTTTACGAATTTGCCGTGTTCGAGCAACATCGCCAGGAGATTCTGAATCTGGTCGAGTTTTCAGCTCTGCAGCAGGCGCGGGACTGAGTGCGAAGGGCGAGCGGAGCGGCGTAAGCCCTCCGAGTCAAATGCGGGCAACTCGGTGGGCTGACACCCACCGCTCGCCAAGTCACCTCTAAATAATCACCGCGTAAAGTATTGAACGAACATCAGCCCACCCTACGCAGCCTTGCCGCGCATGCGCTTGAACCAGGTGCGGCAGGCCTTGATGACGGGCGTATTGCGAAATCGTTTGACGATGAACGGCCATTCGCTGTGCGTTTCGCGGGCGCTGGTGTCCACTTCAATTCCTTCTCGGCGACAGAGTCGCAATGCACCGGGAACCCACTTTCCTTTGAGGATTCCTGTGGCTTCGTAGTAATCAATAATCGGATTTCGACGATAAACGCCAAAGAAAGGAGCTTCAAGCTGCTTAGCGCGAGCTGTGCCGACAATTTCCATGTCCCAGCCTGATTCGCCCGGCACAAGCAGGTCCAGCAGTGTCTGTCGCTGCCACAGTGCGGCTTGCAGCGAGACGCGAAATTTTAGGTCCGGTGAAAGCAGTCCCAGTCCCAGCGAATTTTCATGCGGAACATCCGGATCCGGAGCGCCGGTGAGCCGAATGTATCCCGCTCCGCTGTCCCTCGCGAATTTCAACATTTCGAAAATTGTGTCGTTGTCCACTGGTCGCTGCAGAAAGTAGTCTTCCTGAAAATAGAGGATCTGCTCATACGGAAGGACGTCCAGAGCCCGGAGCATGTTGCTGGCCCACTTTTGGTCCTCTCCGAGCGTAATGCAACTGACGCCCGTGATATCGATTGTCTGTTCGTTACTCACCAGGAAAATGGGAAACGGGCAGTCCGGCCAATACCGCTTCAAAAGGGCAAAAAGCGGACTCCACGCGTCGGAATAGGCATCGCAGGAAGAAATGAGCAGGCAGGTTCGCTGTGGATCGATTGTGGTGATCGACATGAAGACAGCTCCATGGCATTTCATTGCCAATTTCAAAAAAAGTACGAGCTGACCAGGAATGGAGGCAGCGCGGGGCAGGGGAGTCTGCTGAATCGTCCAAAATGTGTCAATAACGATTGAAATTGCCTGTAATTATTGGGCGTATCCGTTTCACTGGCTGCCAAAGTGGTATAAGAATGCGGCGTGCCTGCGACGTGATTTTCGGCCAGCGCGGTCGATGTCAAAGGTGTACTGTTCGGGCCTGCTCGGCAAGAAATAGGTATTGTCGCAAAATTCCTTCCATGACACGATTACCCATCCCTGTAACAGCCGAGCAGTTGCATAGCTGTGTTGCCATCGGCAACTTTGACGGCGTTCATCTGGGGCACTCGGCAATGCTGCGTGAATTGCGGGAATTGGCCAGCCAACTGGGAACGGCGGCCGTGGCAGTCACGTTTGATCCGCACCCGATCGCCGTTTTACGGCCCGAGTTCACGCCACCGGTGCTCACGGCGATCGAGGATCGGATTGAACTGCTGCGTGCCGCCGGTGCGGATTCGGTGCTTGTCCTGCCAGTCACGAAGTCATTGCTGGAAATGACGGCAGAGCAATTTTTCAGCGATGTGGTCGTGGATACGTTTCACGCACAGGGAGTCGTAGAAGGGCCAAATTTTCGGTTCGGTAAAAACCGAGTTGGCGATACCGCATTGCTGGAACGTTATTGTCAGCAGGCGGCCATTGCGTGTCGCGTCGTGAAACCAGTGGAGACAAACGGCCAGTTGGTTTCATCCAGCGACATTCGCGAATTGATCTGCAAACGAGCCCTGCGGCATGCGATTCAGTTGTTGGGGCATCCCTATCGCATGACGGGCGTTGTCCGGAAGGGCGCGGGGCGGGGAGCGAGGATTGGATTTCCAACCGCGAACCTGACCGATGTCAAAACGCTGCTGCCGGCGCACGGAGTTTATGCCGGAATGGTGATGTTCAACGGCATCCGCCATCCTGTGGCAGTCAGCATCGGACCAAATCCGACATTTGGCGAGCATCGTGAAAAAGTGGAATGCCACATTCACAATTTCAGCGGCGATCTGTACGGACAGACGCTGCATGTGGATCTTTTGTCCGAAGTCCGTCCGCTGGAATCATTTGATTCTGTTGACGCACTCGTGCGGCAGATCCGCGCGGATGTGGCGGCAACGTGCCAGATCGTTGAACTGGCTGGCGCGTGTTGATTTAATACCAACCCGAAGCGCTAGCGAGGTTTTGGATGTCAAAAACATTGGTGAAATGCCTCCTCGCTGGCGCTTCGGGTTAGTAAAACACATTAAATCAACACGCCGCCAGCGCGTTCCGGCTGATAAGACAACAATAAACCACTCGAACTTAAGCCCCCTCATCCGGCCTGCGGCCACCTTCTCCCCCGATCTCGGGGGAGAAGGAGCAGTGATTTGGAACGAACCGATTGTCGGAGGCGTGGTCATGCGACGAATCACTGAAATCCTAAAGTTGCTCCTGGCGATCATCTTCTGCGGCACTTCTGCGGCACTTCTGCGGCGATGGCAAAAGACTTCGCTGGCGGACTTGACTGGCCCAATATTCGCGGCCCGCATTACGACGGCAAATCCGCCGAGACGGGGCTTGCTGAATCGTGGCCAAAGGATGGACCGCCAGTTCTCTGGACGCGGGAACTCGGGCAGGGTTATTCATCCTTCGTGGCGTGGGACAACCGCGTTGCTACGCAGTACCAGACGCTTCGCGGACAATTTGTTGCGTGTCTGGACGCCGATACCGGCGACACGGTTTGGGAATACCGCTACGACTGGCCGTATGATCCGGCTGCTGTCTATCCGGGACCACGCGCGACGCCCACATTTGCTGACGGTGCCGTCTATTTTGCGAGTCCCGCAGGTCTGATCGGATGCCTTGACGCCGCGACCGGCAAATTGCGATGGTCTGTGGATCTGGCGGCGACGTTTGGCTGCGAACTCACGGGATTCGGCTATGCGTGTTCGCCGACGGTCACAGACGGAATTGTATTGCTGCCTGTTGGATGCTCGAAAGCCAGCATGGTCGCGATGGATGCCAAAACTGGCAAAATCCGATGGCAGGCCGGTGACAATGCGGGCAGCTACGCGCCAGCGTTTCCCATCGAATTTCAGGGACGTCCACTCGTGCTTGGCTATCTGGAAAATACCCTTGTCTGTCACGATCGCATGAGCGGAGAATTACTGTGGCTTCACAAACTTTCCACAGGCTACGACGAACATTCTTCCTGGCCGCTGTACCGTGAACCGTTTCTCTGGATCTCCTGCCCGTTTCGAGCTGGAGCCGAACTGCTGGAACTCAGCGCCGATCCGGAGGCACCCGTTCGATCGCTGGGCAAACAGCCGCTGATGTCGAACGATATTTTTTCCAGCGTGCTGATCGATGGAGCGATCTATGGTTTTGACGTGAAAGATCCACAAGCGAAAACTCAGCGTTCCACGCGCGGCATTTTTCGCTGTATCGATTTTGAAACAGGCAGCGAGCACTGGTCGGTTGGTGACGGTCGGCCAATGCGTCAGGGGACGACAGACTCGCCTGGCTCAACGGTCTCCACCGATGTGCCACTCATCGGTCACGCGACAGTGATCGCCGCTGACGGCAAACTGATCCTGTTCAATGACCTCGGCGAATTGATTCTTGCGCGGGCAACGACAGAGAAATTCGATGAGCTGGGACGTGTCTCCGTACTGGCCGGTGAGATTTGCTGGACGCAGCCGGCCTTGTCACGAGGTCGCTTGTTTGTGCGCAATCAAAGTCGAGCCGCGTGTGTGTTCCTTGGTGATCCCGAGTCGTTACAGCCCGAATTAAGGCAGCGTGCGGTCACCGCAGCCAGCATTCCTCAGTCGGCATACGTTGATTGGGCGAGCGTGATTCTGGGGATCGAACCGGAATACGCTTTCGACCTGCCGTCGATGAATTGGCTGCGGTTGTGGTTTGCGGTGTGCCTGCCAGGAATCATGGGCGGCTGCCTGATCATTGCCGGTTTGGCGTGGCTGATCCCCATGTACCGTCGAACATCGCGGACGACTCAGGAAACCGGCTACTGGATCCTTGTCTTCTGCGCCGGAGTTGTCGGGACGACTCTTCTAAGTCAGCCAATGAACGACTTTGTGTTCACATGGCCCGTCGCCCTTTTTGCCTCCTATCAGGGCTTGATGGACCGGATCTCTCTCAGCCGTCAAAAACTGACAGTTCGCGATCGGCTGCGGTCCGGGCTGGCGTGCGCGGTGTTTCTGGCTTGTTGCCTGGCCTATTTCCTTGCCTGTCGTCGGCTGAGTCTGGTGTTCGAATGGACATTTCTGTTTGGCTTCGCCGCTGCGATCCCGTTCTCCATCGCTGGCCGATACTGCTTTCAATCAAAACGATGGCAACTGCTGTGGAAGATCCTGATGACCGTCATCGCGTTTTCCGCGTTCTATTGGTCAGCCGTGGCGGTGCTGTACCTGAGGGTGAATTGAGGCGTCGTTCTCTCTGCAAGCGACGACGGACAATCCCAATGCTCGCGTTTCGTTTGCGGAGCAAACGACGACTCTGTGACTACTTCGGCAGTCCTTCATTCAGCGGCTGCAGGTCATCGGGCAGGAAGAATCCATCGCGGCGAATAACTTCATCGTCGAATGAAATGTCGCCGCCACCATAGTCGGCGCGCTGGATCAGCACCAGATCCCAGTGGACACGACTGCGGTTGCCGTTGTCGGCTTCGTCGTAGGCGTTGCCCGGCGTGAAGTGGAATGAACCGCCGATCTTTTCATCGAACAGCGTGTCCAGCATCGGCTGCAGAATGCGATTGTTCGTGCCGAACGACCATTCTCCGATGTAGCGGGCTCCTGCATCGGAATCAAGGATCTGATTGAGTCGTTCCGGTGCGTTGCGACAAGTGGCGTTGACGATTTTTCCGTCCTTCAGTTCAAATCGAATGCCATCGAAAACCGTCCCCTGGTAACGGGATGGTGTATTGAACTGAATGGTTCCGTTGACGCTGTTTTTGACGGGAGCCGTGAAACATTCGCCGTCCGGGATGTTGGATTCACCGGCGCAGGGTACGACGGGAATGTCCTTGATGGAAAAAGACAGGTCCGTTCCCGGTGCCGTAATCCGCACGCGGTCGGCGGCTTCCATGCGCGCCTTGAGCGGTTTCAGATCTTCGGCCATTTTCGCATAATCCGCCGTGCAGACATCGAAGAAAAAGTCTTCAAACTGTTCGCAGCTTTGGCTCGCTGCCTGAGCCATTGACGGCGTGGGATATCGCAGCACAACCCACCGCGTCTTTGGAACGCGGATCTGAATATGCACGGGCTGCCACCAGTGCTGCTGATACAGATCCATCTGATCACCGGCGACGTCGGAGAACTCGCTGGAATTTGCCGAGCCGCGAACTCCGATGTAGGCATCCATTTCGCTCATCACCGCCGCTTCGAATTTGCCCGCCAGCTTCATGCTGTCTTCCGTTGCTCCCCGGTACAGACTTCGCAACACGGCGTTCTGCTTAATATTGACGATCGGAATGGCCCCGATTCGACAGGCTTCATCAACCAGGCGACAAATCAGATTGGGTTCCGGCAGGTCAAAAGCCTCGATCAGAACCTTCTGACCCGGCTGCAGGCGGCAGCTGTGATGAATGAGTACGGTCGCAAGTTTGTCGATGCGAGAATCCTGCATGGTCGTTTGAAACTTTCAGGCGAAATCAGATTTTGAGGATGAGTTGGGGAGCGGCGATTGAGGGTGTAACGCATTCTGGCCGGATTTTCATCCGAATCGATTGTGTTTCTTGCGCAGGGTGGGGAGAGCGGCGTATCGGTTGTCTGGCGATTGGACCATTGGTCCGATGTCGCGATTGAGTAACCTTCGTGGCAGTTTTCATAGCCCGCTGGATCCATCTGTTCGTGTTTTGAGAACTCTCGCCTTGATTGTTCGTGTTTTGCGAACTAAGATCATCGCGGGGGTCGATAAAAAAGGAACGACCAATGCGGATCATCTCAAAGACAAGGCTTCGAGAGTTTTGGGAGAACCCGGGACTCGCCGACTCAAACGGCCCGTTGCGAGCATGGCACACGCATGTCAGCCACAGGAGCGTGACATGGCATTCCTGGGCAGACGTGAAGGCGGACTTCGGATCAGCGAGCCTTGTCGGGAACTGTGTGGTTTTCAACATCGGGGGAAACAAATATCGGCTGGTGACTCGCATCCTGTATCCGGGCCAAAAAGTATTCATTCTGAAGTGCATGACACATGCCGAATACGACGAGGACAAATGGAAGGCTGACTGCGGTTGCTACGAGCCTGCTCCTTCCAGGCCGGACACAAAGACCAAATCTGCGACTGTGAAGCGGAAAAGAAATGGAGACTGACAATGGCGTCAAAAACACAATTCCGCCTGAAAGGAAAGAGCCGGGACTCCTATATGGAGCTTGTGCTCGATTTTCCCCTGGCGTCGATTAAGTCTGACGAGCACCTTGCCGAAGCACAGCGGACCATGGACGCTCTGTTGGCCCGTGGCACGCTCGACGAAGGCGACGAAACCTATCTCGACGCGCTGAGTGATCTCGTGGGCTCCTATGAAGACGAACATCATGCCATCTCTCCGGCATCAGACGCCGACATGCTCCGCCATCTGATGGATGTCAAAGGGGTGTCGCAGATGCAATTGAGCCGGGACACGGGCCTGCCAAAGTCCACGATTTCAGAAGTGTTGTCCGGAAAAAGGCCGTTTAGTCGGCAGATGATCCGCAAACTGGCGGAATACTTTAATGTCGACGTCACCGTCCTGGCGGCAAATCTCTGAGACGACCGGCGATGGAATGGGCGGCTTATCGGGTGGTGAGTTTGCTGCTGCCTTGTGAGGATGAGCAGTGGATTCGGATGCAGTTGCTGCGGGATCCGGACTGGTTCCGGGTGCATCAGCCGGAAGTTGGCGGTACGATTTATCTCGACATGGGCGAAATGGGTGTCGAGGGAGATGCAATCGTGGAAGCCATCGGACAGTGTCCGGACTACGTTAACCAAATGGTTCTAGCACAGCGTTTTGGTGCTTGTGTGTGCGCTCAGTGGTCATACGAATATCGCGGTTCATGGCATCCCGGTCGTCCAACACGTATGTGGGTTGAATGAAGGGGAACCGGTGACCGCAAAGGACCGTATCGTATAAGGATGTAAGGCTTATGGTGCCACTTGATCCTCAACTACTTAAAAATGTGCTTGCAAAGATTTGTGATGGCTCTGACATCAGCGAGTTTCTGTTTCTCGCGAATCAGGATCACCGCCTGTTCCGCAGTGGACTACTTGGATCGGGAAGAACGGCGTTGCATATCGCTGCTTTTGATGGCGTCGCTGAACTCATTCCGATCATCTGCGAACACTGTGATCCTTCGGTACGTGATCGCTTGGGGATGACGCCGTTACACGATGCCGCTCGACAGGGTTATATTGACGTAGTGGCGGCTTTGCTAAATGCTGGAGCCGATGTGAATGCCGTAGCTGGCGGCCACGGAGGTGAGACGCCGATCTTTCTGGCAACGCTAGGCCGGGCCGTCGAGTCAGGGCGGATTCGCGATCTGTCGGGAATTTTTGTGTTTGAAGCTGGTCTAGTCCAAGATCCCTGAATCGCTGTAAAAAGGCGATAGCAACAAAGCTTTTTCAGGGAGCGATTCAGGGATGAACGCAGAATATCAGCGGCTGGA
>JBBQSE010000050.1:0-27090 GCA_038214195.1 Planctomycetales bacterium | reverse complement strand
GATAAAAAAGGGAGAAGGAACAGAAGGAGAAGGAACAGAAGGAGACATTCTACTTTAATAGATAAGTAGAATGTCCCCTTATTGCCCCCCTTCTTGCACTGCAATACTTTTAACGCCGCTGGCGTACATCCCGCTACGCTCATGCGCTGGATTGACCCAACGACTCAAGCCGAAAGAGTACCGGGAATCGTGGCTGCATACGACGCCGAAATCACGGAAAAGAAAATCGACGCATGGTTTTTGAGCTATGACATTTTGAGCTTTGTTCAAGACCACACTGTCGCAATGCCAAAAGCTCTTGGCACAAGACACAAAATGGCTGGCCCCAGGATTTCGCCGATCGATGCTCAACTTATCTACGAGTTCGGACAAACGTTGGCCGCTGAGTTCCACGGCGACAGCGTTGTGAATTTACTGGAGTTGTTGCACGGGTCGTCTCCCGCCACTGGAGCGAATTTCTGGCAGGTAAAAGACATTCTTTTCAACAGTCACAAAACCAGCTTCTATTACTACGGGCTTATGGTCATTCCAAATTACTTCGACGATAATGACAATGATGGCCTGTGGGATATTTACGGTGGCAGTGAAAACATTCATTTTTGAACCGATGGAGCTACGATGAAGAATTCCTTTTTGTTGAATCGTCTGGGAATTCGAGACCAAGTTCATCATGGGAAACGGAGCTTTCGATGCCGTAGGGTCGGACTCCAGGCCCGTCCTGAAAGAATTGTGTCCAGACGGGTCTGGAGATCCGTCCTACAGCAGAACTGCGTTCTTCGAAATGAACCTGGTTCCGCCGTTTGTTTTCCAGGAATTCACGTCAACAGCCGCGCACTCCTGGTCGCCGTTACAGTTGGGCTGTTAATCCTGTTTGGCTCCACAGTGCTTTCGGGCGATGAGCCTAAGCCGCAACGACAGGCTGCGGATCCTTCGAAAAGTTTTTTCGAACAGGGACTGTCGGATGAGCCACAGCGACCCGTTGAGGATCCCTCGAAATCTTTTTTTCAACAGAGATTATTGGGCGGTCAGGTCTCGAAGAAACCGAAATCTGCGTATCCGTGGAGTGTGCAGAACGGTTGGGATGCCGAACGCGTGTTTGCGAATCCCAAAGTCATTCGGCTCTGCAAAGCGATTGAGTCACAGGATTTCACGAAGGTTCAGCAATTGATCGATGCCGGCGTCGATGTAAATTCCGTTGGCATCGGGGGCATGACGCCGCTCATGTGGTGTATGCCTGCTGACAAAGGCGGTGTGTTTGAATGTCTGCTGCGAAACGGTGCCGACCCCAATCAATTCCTCACGATGGGATTTGCGGGGCCAGGCGGAGATGAAAGTGAATGTGTTACGTTACAGTCGGCCCAACTTTTGGATGCTACGGGATTTGCGCTCGTACTTGAAAATAAAGGAGACTGTCACATTGAAAGACGTCCGATCGGAGGCGTGCCCGTTGTCCCCGACTATCGCGGCGACACTCCGCTTGAAAACGTATTAGGTGCCGTAGCGACGGATTCGATCATGAAGGTTCGTTTACTACAGGCGAAGGGTGTTGATATCACCCAGATTCTTCGCGGCGCGCCAGCCGTTATGCTTGCGGTTGAGAGTGGACATTTTGACGTCGCGTTGCTGATCCTGGATCAAGGTGCCGATTGTCAACTCTACGGTCGGGAGAACTTTCGATTGGCACATCGCGTCGCCCAGTGTTTACCCGGTGGGGCCAAGCCAACTTTTGACCGATATGGTTGGGATCGATTGTCCGAAGTCGATCGATATCGAGTGCTGCAAATTGTGAAGCACCTGGAAAAGCACGGAGAGTCCGTGAAGGAAGCAGCATCGGAGATAGTTGCCTATCAACGGATGGTTAATGCCAGTGGCCGAGAAGCAGGAAATAAATTGATGAATGACCTGCGGAAAGAACGACGAACGAATCAGTAAAGCCATAATTTCAAATCGTGGCTGACCAACACAAGATGGCATAGGCGGTGTTGCGAAGCAACAAGAATCTCAACTGTAGACGTCGAGTTTTCCTGGCACGCTGCATTCCAAAGAACAGCGATCACTTTACTGCTTGTGCGTTCGGCACACAACAAGTGCGTGGCCGTGTCACTCAGCGGAAATGAATACAGCACATGGCTTCTCGTTATTTACTCGTCAAGGCGTACGTTGGGTTTGGAGATCGCCTGCAATGTCTCAGCTATGCCGTTGATTATGCTGCAAAGTTTTCTCGTAGGTTTTGTATCGACAAGATAAGGACAAGATAAGTGCCATGCACTTGCCAAATGAATTTGGGTTGCCTTGGGGTGTTGATCGGAAGTGCTTTGCGTTTTTTCACAGAGGAAAAGCGCCATGAAGGACAAGTAGAGGACAAGGTGGGCTATGAGGCCAAAAGTCAGGGATACCGTTCTTGTTCTAATAGCTGTTGGCACGTCCGAGAGGATGATGAAAACAGTCATACTAATCATTTCGAAATCGACGAATTGCGCATCTGACTTCTAGGCATGGTGCGGAATAACGATCAAACTGAACTTTTCGCAAGAGTGAATTTCAGGGACGCATTTTCCGGAACGTATGTGCCTGGTGTGCCAGAATGTGAATTCCTGCTTGAAGGCGGGCGATGAATTCACTGTCCCCTATCCAATCCGTGGTGCCGAATCCGTGATCACAGGAAAAATAACTGGCGTCGGGCCATGTGTTGGCCTTATGCACTTTTTCTCGAAACCAATTTTGCGGCCGTATGCTTCTCGTTCCGGTGAGATAGGTTTACCACGACGCAGGAACGTAGCCTTGCAGTGGTTTATTCATCAAATTGCCGGGTGATTCGATTTTTGGCACTTTGTCATGCTGCAGATGGGGACAGTCGCACAATGAATCTGATCGACGTCTTCATCATAATTCTCCTCTGCTGGTTCTGGTGCTGGGACTTGCCAGCGGACTTGCCGACGAAGCGGTTGATTGGTTATGGGCAGGCTCCGTTTTTGTGGCTTGAGTTGTGGCATAACTGGTCGATGTTTGCTCCGGAGCCGTTGCATGTTCATCGGCGGCTGAAGGCCGTGATTCGGTATGCCGATGGCTCGGTCCACTGTCCGATTGGCAGTCGGTGGTTATGTATGAGAAGTGAGGATCTGCCGCCGCAGGGACGCCCATAGTAGACGTCACTCTCTGAGTGACGATTGCGATGGCCCGCGTTTCGAGGGCTGCGGGATTCATCACTCAGAGAGTGATGCCTACTATAATCGCGAATCGGAAGGCATTGGGCGCCAGTCCAATAATGCACGAACATCCGTGTCTAGATTTCTTGACACTATCGTTTTCAGTGTGCAACGCGATTCACTGACAATTCTCGCAGGGCAAACCCCAAATGGACACAAATCAACACGAATAAGGAACATGAAATTCGTGTCGATGCGTGTTCATTCGTGGTTCAAGACATCCGGGACATAGAATCAGGTAGTGTCAGGAATCTTCAACTGTTCGGCTGGATCATGATGGCTGGACTGTTACTTTTCCTGGGTCCCGAGTTCGTCGAGCGTGTGCTGACCGCGGTCATATAAAAAGCAGCGAGACGTTCATTCGAATGCGGTCATTGCCGGAGCAAAACAAGGGCCAAATCGAACCACATATTTTAGCAACACTCCAGACGAACAAGTCACGCGACGTATGGAAACGACGTCTTTTGTTGCGGGCACCAGGATGGACATTCCTGTCCGTCATGTGCAAGTCGGACAGGAATGTCCAACCTACACAGATCGCGTTCAAATGCGCCCGTCAAATGTCCCATGAGTCGCCGCTGCGGTGAATTCAAAGATCACCAGAACAGGTTTTCGATGCCCTGTATTCTGTCTGATCCCCAACGATTTTCCAGCCTCGGCGGGCGAGTTCGAAACTTTCAATGATTGCGAAGAGCTCCTTATAACAGATACCTCCGCTTCATCTGCCTGAGCGAGAGACGTGCCACTTTCAAGTTTGCTTTCCTTTGTTTGGTCTGCTTTTGCCTGAAGCATTTTTTGCTCAACCACCGCTGTTTTCGGTAACGCGAGGTAGATCTGACCAAAATGCAGTTCTGAAAACGTGGGAGTCTTCAAGGATTCCTGCATTTGAGCAATGATGTTCGCGCGGCTGGATGTGTCCACGGAATCCGCATCCCAGTCGGCAAGTCGAGTCTCTCCATCCGACAGGACTCCTTGCAAAAATTCTTTTTCATCGATTCCTGCAGACGTCAGCAACACACCGAATCGAGAGTCGTGTTTATCACTTTCAACAACCGATCGCAGATTCATCCCCTGCCAGGCGACCAGAGCTTCGATGTCTCTCATCACCGTTTCGCGGTCTTTGGAATTGACCTTTACGACGACAATTTGCCAGTCAGCGCTGTCGAGGAACGGTTGCAACTCGGTCTGCTGTTCCGTTGATTCCTGAACCTCTGCGACGTCGACGTCGGCGTCTGCCTTCGCCGCCCCCATGAATTCTGATTCCGCACCGTCACGTGACATTGCTGCGTCTGTTGCCGGACTAAACGTTGATATCGCTTGCTGCTCCGGGGAGTGCGGCTTCAGGGCAACGAACACGAACAAGACACAGGCCGCTATGGAAACTGCAACGATGCTTCGAGCGATCCATCCACGCTGCATTTCGGCAGCAATGCCAATCGGTTGGGCCTGAGATACTTTGTTTTGGCTGCCAATCGCCGCCAGCACAGAATCCGTGAAGGGCTCCGTCACGGGCCGCACAGGAATAGCCTTCAACCTGTCGCGCACATCAGAGATCACCGAATAAAACGCCTGTCCGGCTGAGGTTTCCGGCAAAGCGGCAAGTTCTGAAGATTCTGCCTCGGTTAAATCACCGTCAAACTGACTGGAAAGCAGAAAACACAAGCGTTCAGTATCGGCTGGCGAGGAATTGGATTCGTGGGCGGGATTCATCGTGATTCAACACTATTTTTTGGAGGAATTCGGTTGCCGACTGGCGCAGCGACAAACGCGGGGAATTACGGTGTGGGACGACCTGCCGTGTCTGGAGGTTCCTGAAATCTCCTGGATTGTCAGAAATTCGTCAGATTGAAGCGTTTTAGGCTGGTTTTCTCACGACACGATGAAAATGCAGCTCGACTTCCCGATCGACAACCCGCCGAATTCCCTCGACGATACAGTTCGGTTCGTGATCAGTTTCCCCCACACGTTTGATATCCGTCAGCGGGGTTCCCGGCAGCACGCTGAACGCGCTTTGGAAGACAATCTGATTTCCGGCGTCCAGTTCGGGCACGATGAAGTGGACCGTTGCTCCAAAACACAACATGTGGTGCTGAAAGGCGTCTTCATATGGTCGGAATCCGGGAAACGGCGGCAGCAGTCCATGATGGAGATTGATGATCCGTCCGCCAGCAAATTTCCAGCACACCTCCGCAGGCAAAACTCGCATGTAGCGGGCCAGGACGACGTAGTCGATTTGCTGCTCGTCAACAACTTTGATCAGCTTTGAATAGTCCGGATTCCCCGCGCCATCGCCAATGTTTTCGAACGGTACGTCAAACTGATCGGCAACGCTGCGGCACGTGTTTCGGTTGCCAATCATCACTGCGGCATCCGCCTTGAGTCGCCGATCTCGAATCGCCCGCATAATGGCGAGGGGAGGTTCCGTGCGAAACGTCGTGCAAATTGCCAGGCGTGGCGGACGGTCAAACTCATCACGTGACCAGACCCGAATCTCCAGACCTCGCAACTCACCGATTTCCAGCAGATGTTTCCGCAGCGTGGCGACCGGAATACCCGTCGCGGGCCAGTCGATCCGCATCAGCATTGCGAAGAGCTGCTCCGAATCCCGGTCATACATCTGAATTTCATGAATGTTGGCACCGGCACCAGTGACGTAATGAATGATTGGATCAGCCAAACCCTTGTGATCTGGCCCGACAGCGGTAATGGTGACTTGCATGAGACTCACTCTACGAACGTGAAAAGGACCGCGAACGTTATCGTTTCGCGGTCCTCAAGTGTAGAACAATTGTCCCGAATGTTGCGCCAGAACTATTTCTGCAACGAAACGCAGTACAGATTCTTATTCGATCGAAAGAAGATCTGACCGTTACTGATCGCCGGACTTGCACTGAAATCTTCCAACTCACTGCTCAGTTTATTTGTCGCCAGTTTTTCGAACTTATCGGTCGCTTTGAGGACGTAAACTTCTCCACTGCGGTTCACGTAGTAAATTTTGCCGTCACCCAGCACGGGAGACGCATAATCGCTGCCGCGACCACCGCCACGTCCACCGCCACCAAATCCGCCTCCTCCGAAACCACCGCCGCCACCGAATCCGCCTCCTGGCGCGCCTCCTTGTTGTCGATCAGGTCCACCGCCACCAGCAATTTCGCGAGGTGGCGCATCGCCACCTTGAAGTCGGGACTCGAAGATCGCTTCTCCGTTGTCGGCGTTGACGCACTTCGCGATGCCGCCTGAAATCAGATACATCCGACCTTCATACAACAACGGCGATGCAAAGCGATTGCTGTCGCGCCCGGACCAGACAACGTTGGATGCGGTGATATCGCCTTTGCCACCGGCTTTGATGGCAATCGACCCGCCTCCTCGGCCTTCCACCGCAAAGATCATCCCGTCGGAAACGACAACGCTCGAATTGAACTGATCAGTGGCCATCGCTTCGCAGTACCATTTGAGTTTACCAGTGGCTGGGTTGATCCCCCAAATTTCATTCGGTGCCCCAATCACAACGTCCGTGCGGTCATCATCGATCTTGGCCAGTGCTGGTGTTCCCCAGACATTGCCCAGACCATCACTATCCGCACGCCACAATTCTTTGCCGGTGGTCTTGTCGAGTCCTACGATGGCCCTCGTTTCGGGACCAGCCGGAACGATCACAACGTCGCCAAAAACAATCGGACTGGATGAAGAGCCCCAGCTTAAAAATGTGAAACTTCAAAAGCCATCGGCGAGGACTGTCTGGCATCGCCGATGGCTCGGGGTAAGTGTCGATCGACGAATATCTGTCCGATATGACGTGAGCGGCAAGGCGCTAGCCGCCGGTATACGGCAGTCTCTATCACCGGCGGCTAGCGCCTTGCCGCTCACTTATTGATCGAGCGATCCAAATCGAAACCAGCCCAAAACGTGCGATTGAAACACCGCAGCGTTGGCGCAGGTTTCGCAGATTTTAGCGATTTGGCGGGCGCAGGATCAGATTCGAGACGCGGTGGTACGTACAAACGCCGCCGATTTCAATCGAACCACTCATCGGAGGGATCGAACTTTGGCAGCACGATGATTAAAACAGTCATGCGCCCAAGGGCACGATGACGGACGCCGGGAGGAATCACGATACACTGCCGGTCCCTGACCGGAATCACTTCGCCATCAAGTTCCATGGTCGCGTCGGCTTCACAGTTGAGAAAGACGTAGGTCTCGGTAAGCATCTTGTGGTAGTGCAACCGAGCGTTCTCAGAGATTTCCGTAATGTGGATCGTTCCGGGAAACTCAGTCACATCCGAAAACGCCCGCTTTGCCATCCCGCAGGGACACGGTACCGGCAAAATGTCAGCAAAGTCCGCATGTTTCCAACGGCGTGTGGAGGTATCAGGTTCACGTGTCGCGGACATTTTAACCGTCCTTACTCCTGCGCTTCGAAGATCAACGGTGTCGCCGAGTTCGCCGGAGCGACGCGGAACCGAACTCGTCCTTCAAGGACGTCGAGCAGAAGTTCGCCAAACGCCACCCCACGCCAACCATCCAGCAGACGAGGAACGGGAGACATTTCTCCGCTGCGAACAGAACGCACTAGTTCCGTCAAATCGCGATTAGATCCAACCAGCGACTGTGCAATTTCCAGCTCGGCGCAAACATTTCCTAACGCCAGCCCCAGCAAACGTGCAATCACCTGTTCATCAGAAGAAAAGTCATCCCGCGTTCGCATTCGGGGTGGAAGCTGATCGTCAGAGACTGAACAGGCTTCGTCAATCACAGCGACAACGTCTTCCAGACGTTTTTTGTACTCCGGTCGATTCAAATCTCGTGTTGCCAGAGCCTGTTGCACTGTTGTGGGTCGTCGCTTCGCAAGGTCAATCAGCAGATCATCGCGAAGAATTCTGCGCGGCGGTCGATTGCGATACGCCGCTTCTTCCTCGCGCCACTTTGCCAGCCTTTGCGCAACGAGCAGTTCTCGACGCGCCAGTTTGTGAATCCCGGTGACTTTTTCGAAAGGCGGCGTGCGCTCTTCCTCGAAGATATCCTGGCACATACGGTCGAATTCAGCATGAGCCCAGGCAAGGCGTCCTTTGGACTCCAGCCATTTGCTCTGACGTTCCCAGATCTCCGGCACATAGGCGGCGTCTTCCAGCGCGTACTGAATCTGTTCTGGCGATAATGGACGTCGCAGCCAATCCGTCCGTGTCTGACTGCTCGCCACACGTTTTGCGAGAACGCGTTCCACGATTGCGGAATACGACAGCGGATAGCTCCGCCCGCGCAGGCCCTCGGCGATCTGAACATCGACGAGTTTCCGGGGGATCTGTCCGCATTGCTGAATGCAGAATCGAATTTCCGCCTGGCCGCCATGCACAATGACAGTTGTCGAGTCATCCGCCATGATTTCCCACCAGGAACTCAGGGTGGTGACGGCGAGCGGATCAACCGCAATGCAGCGCTCCGGAGTCGCAAACTGGAGCAGACCCAGTTCCGGTCTGTAGGTGGCATCCGAAACAAATTCGGAATCAAAGGCTACAATTCCGCAGTGGCGGATATGATCGCAAAGTTCCAAAAAGTCTTCGTGATAGGTCAGAATTTTTGTATCCATCGAGCGTGTCGTTCGCGTCCGTCAAATGTGTGCGTGAGTTTCGTCTGTCTGAATGCCGTTGCTGTGTGGTATAGCAGGTTCGCCCTCCACATGTGAAGCACAGCCCGCCCCGCCATTTTTGACAATGTTGGCCATTCGCAAAACGGCGTGGTCCGGCATCTCCGGGTAAAACGGCAAAAAGAACATTGTCGAGACAGTGGATGCGGCCTGCATGGGTGACGTAGCCGGGTGGGCGAGTGGTGCCGAAATTGGTTGCATTTGACTACCACAGGTCGCGTCAAATCCAGCTTCGCGCAGCCTGGCAATCAGACGCGGTGGACTCTCGCAGCATACTGGAAAAACCCACCATGTGTGCCGTGCTGCTTGAGCACCTGGTATAGTGAGTCCGACTCTCTCGAGACGAGTTTCAGTGCCCGACGGCTGGTTGAGGAGCGCATCCGCCAGCATCCGCCCCAGGCTGGATCGCCGGTCCTGCCGAACGGTATCGAACGTCGCTATCCGACGGCTGAGCAGCCTTAGCAATGCCGGACAGGGCTGCCGTCGCAGACTCTTAAAGAAACTTTCCGCTGGGAAATTGCGGACGGCTCCGTTCAGCGTCCTGTCCAGATCTTTTCCCAGCACCCGCAAGATTTTGACAAGCAGTGTGAACGCAAATTTGCCCGACACCAGCTTCAGTATGCTGTAGGCTCGAATTCGCCGACGAAATTCCGCCGGAGACTGTTCCGGCCACGCTGCATGCGTTCTTCTCATGCGTTGCAACAGTTCTGCATTGCGGACGATCATCAAGCCACCCGCCAGTGCTGTCGCAGTCTTGATCGGGCCAAAACTGAACATCACCACATCCGCAGCGCAATGCCCGATGTAGCGTCGTCCGTCAAACGCCTGGGCACAGTCTTCGATGAACAACAGGTTATACTCCGCCGCAATTCCTGCTATGTCGTCCAGGTCCAGAATCGCTCCAAACAAATGTGCGACGACAATCGCCCTCGTGTTTGGCGTGATTGCACTGCGGAATGCATCGAGATTCGGCTTCATCGTGTCCGGATCGACATCGATTGGCACGGGTATCAGTCCGTGTTCTTCGACAATTCTCGCCATGTCCAGAATCGTCACGGCGGACATCAGGACTTCGCTTCCGGGCGGCAGTCGCAACTCCGTCCACAACAGGTCAAACCCGCTGCGGACAGAAAGGCACGCCAGCGTCCGGTCAGGATTCGTGAACGATGATTCAGCATCCCGCGCAGCCGACGCGCGATCTCCCGCTCCCATAGCCTGACGATAGCCGAACAATAAATCCGACCAGCCAATATCAATTCGCTTCCGTGACCACATTCGACTCACCGTATTTAAGGTAAAACTTGTTCACAAACAGTTCGTCGGCGTAATGCAGGTTGGTTTCCGGATCCCATGGTAGACGTTTGCCATACTCGCTGTCTGTCGATTCGCGAAAGATGCTTCGCCGCTGTATGAAAACTCGGAATCCATCATGGAGCGGTCCGAGACATTGAAGCGTTTCACCAAAGCCACTAGAACTCACGCTTTAGATCTCCGTTTCTGCCTCAACACGCGACTTCTCGTAGCAGCCGTGGAAGGTTCGGGCAGACATTTATTGTTGATAAGAATCAGTCATGATCAAGGTTCAGCTTCCGGACGGTACAATTCTCGACCATCAGGACTCCGCAACTGCCCTCGATGTCGCCGCTGGTATCGGCGAACGATTGGCAAAGGCCACAATCGCCGCCAGTATCAACGGCACAATAGTGGATTCCATGCGGCCCCTCGCTCAGATCACCGACACGCGCCCGGTGCCGCTCAAGCTGATCACAGAACGCGACGCCGAAGCGCTGGGTGTCATGCGTCACAGCTGTGCGCACGTCATGGCGCGGGCCATTATGCGACTGTATCCGGGCGTCGGCCTGGCGTTTGGCCCAACGACCGGCAGTGGCTATTACTACGACTTTGATCTGACAACACCGATTAGTGAAGAAGACTTTCCGCGGATCGAAGCTGAGATGCAGAAGATCGTCGATGCGGCCGAACCGTTCGATCGTTTCGAAGCCTCCCGCGATGAAGCCATTCAGCTCTGCAGCGATCTGAAACAGACTCTCAAGACGGAGCACATTCGGACCGGTCTTGCCGAACATCCGACGCTCAGCTTTTATCGACAGGGCGAGTTTGTCGATCTGTGTCGCGGTCCGCATATTCCTCACGCCGGTAAAATCAAGGCTTTCAAAGTCACCAGCGTCGCCGGGTCGTATTGGAAAGGCGATGCGTCCGGTCGCCATCTGCAGCGAGTCTACGGAACTGCATGGTTCGATAAGAAAGACCTGAAGGCGTATCTCGAACAGCTGGAAGAAGCGAAGAAACGCGACCATCGAGTCCTTGGCAAACGCCTGGGGCTGTTCACGATTTCAAACGACGTGGGACAGGGATTGTGTCTGTGGCTGCCGAAAGGCGCGACGATTCGTGCGACGCTGGAGGAGTTCATCAAGGGCGAACTTGTGCGACGCGGTTACCAGCCGGTCTATTCGCCACACATCGGGCGTGTCGAACTGTACGAGACCAGCGGGCACTTCCCATACTATCGCGATTCGCAGTTCGCGCCGATCTTTGGACATTCCGCCGGACAGCTGGTGGACTACTGGATTCGATGTCTTGACCCGAAAGACACCGAAGTTTCGTCGCCCACTCCGGACGTCGAGCGCAAACTGCTGGATGCCGCCAAAGTGCTCGGCTTTGACGAAAAGGACTTCCCTGTCAGTGGTACGGACGAACAAAAACGTGAAGTTCTTCGGCGCTGGGAAAAGCAGCAGGAACGCTTTCTGCTAAAGCCAATGAACTGCCCGCATCACGCTCAGATGTACAAGGCGATGCCACGCAGTTACCGCGATTTGCCAGTTCGACTGGCGGAATTCGGCACTGTGTATCGTCACGAACAGTCAGGCGAACTGAACGGCATGCTGCGCGTTCGCGGACTGACTCAGGACGACGCGCATTTGTTCTGCACACCGGAGCAGGTCGAGGACGAATTCACCGATACACTGGGGCTCGTGAAATTCGTGTTGCAGGCGGTGGGGCTTGAGGACTATCGCATCCAGCTATCGACGCGAGATCCGAATTCCGACAAGTACGTCGGCAGCGACGAACTCTGGGAAAGCGCGCAAAACATCCTTCGCAAAGTGCTGACGGAGCAGGGTCTGGACTATGTGGAAGGTGTTGGTGAAGCAGCCTTCTACGGCCCGAAGGCCGACTTCATGGTGAAGGACTGCCTCGGCCGCGAATGGCAACTCGGCACGGTGCAGCTGGACTACAACCTGCCGGAAAGATTCCAGCTGGAATACACAGGTGCCGACAACAAGCCGCATCGCCCGGTCATGATTCACCGCGCGCCTTTTGGATCGATGGAACGATTCGTCGGAATGCTGATCGAACACTTCGCCGGGGCGTTCCCGTTGTGGCTGGCACCGGAGCAGATTCGCATTCTGCCATTGAGTGAGAAGTCCGACGACTATGCCAAAGAAGTTGCCGCAAAGTTGCGTCAGGCAGGTTTCCGAGTGGGGACCGATCTGCAGAGTGCTCGCGTTCAGGCCAAAATCCGCGAAGCTCAGATCGACCTAATTCCTTACATGCTGGTCGTCGGCCCCAAGGAAGCTGAACAAAACGCGGTCAACGTACGGTGTCGCATCGATGGAGAATTGGGCGTCATGTCGCTGGATGACGCGATCAAAAAGCTGTCCGAAGAACGCGACGCCAGGACGATCCGCCAAGTCGCAAAACGATCCGAAGCCGCCGAGTTGCGACACACGGACGAGGAACAGAACGAGTATTAACAACATGAAAGATGAAGCATTCGACCTCGCCCGACAATGGCGGGACGATCCGGCTCTGTTTGTGGGCGACTTGCGAGCGGCCACGGACTGGCTGTTGCAAAACAGCACCGAGCTGACCGAGGCTGACGCTGCCAGCCCTGGGGCAAGATCGCTACCGCACAATCTGGTCGCCGAAGCGCTCAGCCGACTGAATCCGCTGCACGAAGCTCTGGCAAAATACGCCAAGCTGTTGAAGACGTCAAAGCTGCCGCCCGACTTGTTCGGCCCCCTCATTCAGACGCTCGCCACTGCGGAGACAGCATCCGAATCGTCGGCGGACGCTATCCAATTCGCTGGCCTTGCAGACATTTCAGAATCCCTGGAAAAGACTCAGCGATGGGCCGACAAGCAGGTTCGATTGAAAGGCGACGAGGGAAACCGCAGTGAGCTTTTGAAGACGACGATCGAAGAAGCAGACGATGGTCTGCATGTGAGGACGGACGAAAACGGCAGCCTGAAGCTGCGCGGCTCGACAAATATTCCAATGTTTCTGGCGTTCTTCCGCAACCCAAAACATCGACTGACCATCGATGCGTTCCTCGACATCGACCGTACGGTCAAGGCCACAAATCTTGATCGACATCGAGTCCGACTATCGTCAAAACTGCATGACGTGCTGATCGAAATCGTTTCCGATAAGGACGGCTATCTGATGCGAACGTATCGCGAAGGAATGAGCACGCGATAAATGTACGTCAGCCTTTCCAGGCTGACATCGAATAACGACAGGTCAGGCTGGAAAGGCTGACGTACTTCCGACAGTAGTTTTCTGCTGGATGGAGCCGTTCATTTAATGAGCAGCAAGGCGTAGCCGCCGGTGTTTGTTTGAAAAACACTCGGAAAAACCGGCGGCTAGCGCCTTGCCGCTCACGATTCTGGATTAAATCAACACCCCGGGATGCCTGCGGCCACTTTCTACTTGGCGCGGGCCTCGCCCGCAACCGAAGTTCGCCCCTGCGAATCGCTCGCCATCCGACCCCGCGTCGGTGGGAGCAAGACTTATCAGCTACAACACAATGACGTCGCGAACAACACCCTCCACCGACCCCGTGTCGGTGGTTGGGCGACTTTTGGCTACTCGTCGCGGCTACACCGACACAGGGTCGGTGCAGGCCAAGGTGGAGTGCCCGTTTGCTGCTGTAGATTACCAGTCAGAGGTCCGCCGACGCAGGGTCCAATGGCGTGGACTTAAGTAAAAATGCAGCACTCCACGGCTCTACCGACCCCGTGTCGGTAGACCGCAGAATTGAAGCAACTCCTAACATACTCCCACTCCTCCCCGGTTTGGCTCGCCGAAGGCGAGCAAAAACCGGGGAGGAATGGCGAGTTTCGTGGGTTGCCGTTGTAGCCGACCAGTCTTGCTCCCACCGACACGGGGTCGGATGGAGAGCTTAAGTCCACGCCATTGGACGCAGGGTCGGTGGTGCCCGAAAACCCACAAGCAACAACGCGACGAATTAAAATCTTCTCAGCAATATGAGATTCCAGCTGTTCGCGGTTCAGAGCAGCCCGGAGAAGCGACATTAACGCTGTCCAACTACGCGTCATTCCCCGTAGCGCCGCCTCCCAGTGTCCATCGCAGGTAGGACTCGAGAAACAGATCGAGATCCCCGTCGAGCACAGGCTGTGGATTGCCAACCTTCGTGCCGGTACGGGCGTCTTTGACGAACTGATCGGGATGCAGCACATAGTTGCGAACAGTCTGGCCGCCGAACCCGATCTTGGTCTTTTCGCCGCGACGCGCCGAGACCTCGTCTTCCCGTTTTTCAATCTCGATCTGATACAGTTTCGCCGTCAGCATCTTCTTCGCTGTCGCGCGATTTTTGTGTTGGCTACGTTCGTTTTGACAGGCCGCGACAACACCTGTGGGAAGGTGAGTCAGACGGACTGCCGACTCGGTCTTGTTAATGTGCTGACCGCCCGCTCCGCTCGCTCGGTACGTGTCTTCTTTGATGTCTTTGTCCCAGTTGATATCGATCTCCACTTCGTCATCAATGTCAGGGACCACATCGACAGCAGCGAACGCCGTATGGCGGCGACCGGCGGAGTCGAACGGACTGATGCGGATCAGACGGTGGTTGCCCATCTCGCCCCGCAGGTAGCCGTACACAAATTCGCCGGTGATCAGAATTGTGGCATTGCGAATGCCAGCTTCTTCAGCGGGTGAGATGTCGATCTCTTCTACTTTGAAACCGCTGCGTTCGGCCCAGCGCGCGTACATTCGCAGCAGCATTTGAGCCCAGTCGGCGGAGTCGGTTCCACCTTCGCCCGCCTGGACCGTCAGATAGGCTGAGCAGGCGTCTTCCGGATTGGACATGGTGACAAGAAGTTCGATCCGATCGACTTCCGCCGACAAACGCTCGACCGTGGATTTCAGCTCGACCTCAGTCTCGTCGGAATCGTCTTCTTCAGCGAATTCCATCAAGACCTGCAGGTCGTCTCCCCCACTCACCAGCTTTTTCAGCGGACCGACGGTAGTCTTGAGCTTCCGAAGTTCATCCGTCTGTTGCCGTGCGCGTTCCGGGTTGTTCCAGAAGTCATTCCCGGCCATCTTGTCATTGATTTCCGCAATGCGGGCTGTCTTGGCTGGCAAGTCAAAGACAGTCTCGAAGATGGAAGATTCGTGTCAACAGCTCTTTACATTCAATACGGAATTCCGGATCCATGATTCACTTAGCTCTGATGATGAAAATACTGTCAAACACGATGCGTCAGACGCACGGCGGAAGTGTAAAGTATGACCGACAAAATCGGAAGGATGAACTTCCCGAGAAGACAATTCAGCTGCGGTCGCGGTTCGTCACACATGCCAAATTCAGGGCAGCACCACATTCCAGGGCACAGAGTCGCGTCCTGCGGAAAAAAAAGCCCGGCTTTTGAAAAAGCCGGGCTTCTGAAGTTCAGACGTAAGTTCAGCGACTAGTAAAGATCTTCGTCGCCGTGTCCTGCGTGACCCTTCTTGCCGTCTTTTGGCATTTCAGCGATCAGGGCGTCGCTGGTCAGCAGCAAGGTTGAAACGCTGGCTGCGTTCTGCAGAGCAGTGCGAGTCACCTTGGTTGGGTCGATGACACCGGCCTTGACCATGTCTTCGTACTTTTCAGTTGCCGCGTTGTAACCGTAGTTACCTTCGCCGTTCGCAACTTTCTCGCAGACGACGCCGCCATCAACGCCAGCGTTGTCAGCAATCTGCGTCAGCGGAGCACGGCAGGCTCTGACGATGATGTCGTAACCAACTTTCTCATCGTGAGTTAGCTTGCCTGGCTTTACGGCACGAGAAGCTCGCAGGATTGCTACGCCGCCACCGGCCAGAATGCCTTCTTCGACAGCAGCCCGAGTTGCATGCAGCGCGTCTTCAACGCGTGCTTTCTTCTCTTTCATTTCGCTTTCGGTCGCAGCACCGACGTTGATCTGAGCCACACCGCCTGCCAGCTTCGCGATTCGTTCTTCCAGCTTTTCGCTGTCGTAGTCGCTTGTGCTGTTGGCCAGTTCTTTGCGGATCTGCTCGATGCGTGCCTGGATGTCGGACTTCTTGCCGCCACCTTCGACAACGGTTGTGTTGTCTTTGTCGATGACGATTTTGCGAGCTGTACCCAGATCAGCCAGTTCGATGCTGTCCAGCTTGATGCCAAGGTCATCAAAAATCGCTGTTCCGCCAACCATGATGGCGATGTCCTGCAACATGGCCTTGCGGCGATCGCCGTAGCCAGGAGCCTTAACAGCCGCAATCTTGAAGGTGCCACGGAGCTTGTTAATGACCAGCGTCGCCAGCGCTTCGCCTTCGAGATCTTCAGCGATAATCACCAGCGGCTTGCCGGAGCCAACCACTTTTTCCAGGATCGGAACCAGATCTTTAATGCTGGAGATCTTCTTTTCGTGAATGAGCACGTAAGCGTCTTCCATCACGCATTCCATGCTCTCTGAATCCGTCACGAAGTACGGAGACAGGTAACCACGGTCGAACTGCAGACCTTCGACAACTTCGAAGCTTGTCTGGAGGCTTTTGCCTTCTTCGACGGTGATGACGCCGTCCTTGCCGACCTGCTCCATGGCGTCAGCGAGGATCTGTCCGATTTCCGCGTCACCATTGGCTGCCACAGTGCCCACCTGAGCGATCGACTTCTTCGATCGGCAGTCCTGAGCCATCGTGTGGAGCTGAGCGATGATGTCAACAACCGCCTTGTCCATGCCGCGTTTCATGTCCAGCGGACTGACACCGGCCACAACGGCTTTCAAGCCTTCATTGTAGATGGCTTCGGCCATCACAGTGGCCGTCGTTGTGCCGTCGCCGGCAACGTCGCTGGTCTTGCTCGCAACTTCGCGAACCATGCGAGCGCCCATGTCTTCGAACTTATTTGGAAGTTCGATTTCACGAGCGACCGTGACGCCGTCTTTAGTAACTGTCGGCGATCCAAAACTTTTTTCAATGATCACGTTGCGACCGCGAGGCCCAAGCGTAACCTTAACGGCTCTTGCCAGTTTCGTGATACCACGACGCATGGCTTCCTGAGCTTCCTGATCAAAGGCAATCATCTTTGCCATGAGGTATTTCTCCGGTGATTCTTTTCAAAACGATGGAATTTCGAACAAGCAGATTGTGAGACTTCAGTGATCAATGACGCCCCTTTCAGGAACCGCCCGATCGCGAGGAATCACACAGTCGCCAGAATGTCGCTTTCGCGCATCAACAGGTATGTCTGGTCGCCGACGGTAATTTCGTCGCCCGCGTAGGAGCTGAAAATCACTCGATCGCCTTCCTTGACGGTCAATGGTACTTTTTCGCCCTTATCGTTGACGTAGCCATCGCCGATGGACACAACTTCGCCACGCTGTGGTTTACCTTTGGCTGAGTCCGGGAGCAAAATCCCCCCGGCTGTCTTCTCTTCAGCCTCGGCTCGCTTCAACACTACGCGATCCCCCAGAGGCACAATTCGAGTGCCACTTGCGGAAGCCTTCTTCGCCATGAATCTCTCCTGACCTGTCAATCGCACGTCAATGATTAAGGAACTTGCAGCCCCCGAACGCAGCTTTTCAAACGCTGCACCTCAAGCGGCCAGATTTGCAGAGAACAAACCTTCTTGCCGCCAGAAAGCGAATTACGTGCCATGATGAAAATTCAGTTCGTAAATCATTTAACAGCAATGACTTACATGAAATCAATATGGCGGTGGAGACGAACGGCGATTTAAGTGCCGCCGCGAAAACTGCCGTTTTGACACCAGCTTTGATGGCTTCCGTCAATTCGCGCCAGGAGCCTCCGGACGTTCTTCATTAAAGCGAATTCGATTGCCAAACGGGTCGGTCACTTCAACACAGACACTGTTGTAAAACGTCCGTTCGATGCCCGGTCGCATGTATCCGTAACCACGCGACGTGATCGTGGCGTGAAATTCTTCGATCCCCTTCATCCAGACGAAAACCGTCGAGCCAGGGCAGCAATCGCCGTGGTGCTCCGTCAGATGCAGAATTAGATCGCCCCTCGATATTTGCAGATAGACGGGCATCCCCTGTTCGAGCTGATGTTCCCAATCGATCTTGAAGCCCAGGAACCCAAGATAGAAATCCTTCGCCTTGACGACGTCAAAAATCCGCATGAGCGGGATGGTTGTGATGAAGGATGAACTCATGCTGGATCCCATATAACGTCCACAGACACGCCCTCACATCAATTGTAAAACGACAATCAGAAAAGTTCGTGAATTTCGCGATAACCAAAGTCAACCAAAGGGAACGGACGTCCCGCCGGACCGGGCAGATGCGAATCGAGTTTCAGCCCGAGACTATGGAAGACTGTCGCGATGACATCGCCTGGTTGAACCGGCCGATCCGCCGGCACGCCACCGATCGGATCGCTGGCTCCAACAACCTGGCCACCCTGCACGCCGCCTCCCGCGAATCCGACCGTAAAACATTGTGGCCAGTGGTCGCGCCCGCCTGCCGGATTGACTTTAGGTGTGCGACCAAATTCGGCAACATTGCAGACCATCGTATTCGGCAACAGGCCGCGCTGATGCAGATCCTCGATCAACGCCGAGTATCCCTGATCGTACAGAGGAGCGACGATGTCGCGCATGCCTTCAATGGACGTGAACGGTTTGGAACCGTGGATGTCCCATGTGATCTCATCGAAGACGGTCAGAAACGTGTTGACCGTGACAAATCGCACGCCCGCTTCGACAAGCCTTCGAGCCAGCAGACAGCACTGACCGAAGCGGTGCATGCCATAACGCTCGCGAACGGATTGCGGTTCCTTCGACAGATCGAACGCGTCGCGCGCCTGAGGACTGGTCATCAGGCGATACGCAGCTTCGAAGTTCTTTCCCATCATCGTCGCATTTTCGGTGGATTCAAAATCCTTGACCGTACTATCCACGAGATCCCGCAATTTACGTCGACGCTGCATCCGAACTTCACCAAGTGATTCCGGAGGCAGCAGGTCGGGGACCTTGAAATCAGGTTTCGACGGGTCCGCCATGAGCGAGAATGGATCATGGGCTTTGCCCAGAAACCCGCCTGCCTGACCATTTGGCAGATTTCCGCCGCCGCGTCCCATCGTTTCCGGAAGAACGACAAACGGCGGCAGATCGGTGCGACGTCCTTTTAGATAACTAACGACCGATCCCGCGTGCGGCGAAAGGACTCCGCCCGAAAACTGGCGACCGGTCTGCATCATCTGCCAGCCTGCGTCATGGACGGCCGCGCCCGTGTGATGACAGCTGCGAACCAGTGCGAGGTGCTCCGAAATCGATGCCGTTTTAGGCAAAATCTCGGACAAATGATAATTACCACAACTCGTGGCGATTGGCTGAAACGGGCCGCGAACCTCCAGCGGCGCGTCTGGCTTCATGTCGAACGTATCCAGCTGACTGGGTGCGCCCAGGTTGAAAATCATGATGCACGATCGCTCGTCGTGTCCCTGGGAAACCTGCCCCTGTTCTTTGGCCTCCAGATAACCCGCCAGCGACAATCCCGCGACACCCAGCGAACCGACCTGTAGGAAATCACGTCGCGTTGTGCCGTCACATGTATGCGCGGTTCCGCGTCCGACAAAGTTCAGCATAGGGACCTCAACCTTGTTCAAGTTGTCCATTTCCGAAAGACGCTCCCGCGAGCGCGGCATCTTCGGAATCGGCATACTACCCCGCCTTGTTCTCATTCACAACGGTCGTTTCCGTCCTTCCCGACCTTCCCGTAGGATGAACGTCTCTCTGCGTCCGCTTCAATATGGGATTGCAAATCAGATAGTTTAACCCGTGGTCGCAGACCAGACTGCCTGTGATCGACCTGGTCTGCGGTCACGGGGCCAGCGATTTCCTCGCCCCGTGTGAAATACAACGAACGGATTCAGCGTGACTCACCATTCAGAAATGCCATCCTCGGTGCATGTAAAACGCTCTGTCTCGTTATCAGAGGCGTTTTGGACCTGGTGTCAAGTCGCCGCATTGAGCTTCGGTGGCCCGGCGGGACAAATTGCCGTGATGCATCGTGTCCTTGTCGATGAAAAAAAATGGATCTCAGAGGAGCGCTTTCTCCATGCTCTGAACTACTGCATGTTGCTTCCCGGTCCCGAAGCGCAGCAGCTGGCGACATACATTGGCTGGTTGCTGCATCGCACGAGAGGTGGACTCATCGCCGGAATTCTTTTCATCCTGCCGGGTTTCGTTGCCATTTTGACACTCAGCGTCCTGTATGCGGGTTATCAGGACGTCTGGATCGTGCAGGCGGTTTTCTTTGGACTCAAGCCAGCGGTCATGGCCATCGTGGTGGAAGCTGTGCTGCGGATCAGCAGACGCGTCCTGAAGAACAACGCAATGATACTAATCGCTGTCCTGTCATTCATTGCCATCTTCTTCTTCAATGTTTCGTTTCCCGTCCTGATTCTGGTAGCCGCAATCGTTGGATTTGTCGGCGGTCGATTTGCTCCCGATTCCTTTCTGGTAATCAAGGGACACTCCAGTTCTGCTGTTTCAGCCGAAGTGAGCCACGAACCGGATTTTGAACTCAACACAATCCGCCCCACGTGGCTTCGCAGCCTGCGGATCTGTGCCGTCTTTCTGCCGCTTTGGTTTGCGCCGCTGGTGCTGCTGAAAATGACGCTGGGCACTCAATCTGTATTCTTCAAAGAGGGAGTCTTCTTCAGCAAAGCCGCAGTGGTGACATTCGGAGGAGCGTACTCAGTGCTGGCCTATATCGGTCAACAGGCGGTCGAACAATACGGCTGGCTGAAGCCCGGAGAGATGCTCGATGGCCTCGGCATGGCGGAAACAACTCCCGGCCCGCTCATCATGGTCGTCCAGTTCGTGGGCTTCATGGGAGCCTACCGCAATCCCGGCCCGCTTAGTCCGATGGTCGCGGGAATTCTGGGATCGCTGATTACCGTCTGGACCACATTTGTCCCCTGCTTTTTCTGGATCTTCCTCGGTGCGCCATCAGTGGAACGACTACGCGGCAACAAACTGCTCACATCCGCGCTGTCGGCTATCACCGCAGCTGTTGTGGGGGTAATCTTGAACCTGGCGATCTGGTTTTCACTGCACACATTATTTGGAACCGTGGCGACAAAACACGTTTCCTCACTGCGCCTGCTGATTCCCGATCTGTCCAGTATCAACATCGCCGCCCTCGCTGTGGCCGGTCTGGCGTTTCTGCTTACGTTTTACTGGAAACGCGGCATGGCGACCACGCTCGCCGTATGCTGCATCGCCGGAGCATTGCTGCATGCGATGATCGGTCCATGAGGATCACGATGCACCATGGCGTGCTCACCTGGCGTCCCGCCGCTGACGAAACATCCATGGCACTAAACCGTCTTTGTCTTCATAGGCCGGTGTCCATGAATTGTGGCCGACGCCTGGCAGCTCGACGTAAGTCGGATGTCCACCCGCTTCCTTCAACGCCTTCACAGCGCTGCGGCTCCGATCCGGACGCACTGTTGTGTCATCACCGCCATGGACGATCCACACCGGAACATCTTTGATCGCGCTAATTTTCGCTGGATCGGCCGCTCCACAAATTGGAGCGATGGCGGCAAACCAATCTGGATGACGGATTCCCAGATCAAATGAGCCGAAGCCACCCATCGACAGGCCCGTTAGATAGACACGGTCCGGATCGATGTCTTCGTTTTTCAGAGTTGTCTCAATCATCAGGATCACCGTCTGAATCTGCTCACTGGGACTTTTTTCCATTTTTGGATCTTCCGGGATGTTCCAGTCGAAATTCATCCATCGGTGATTGTCACGGCATTGCGGTGCCAGCACGAAGCAGGGAAATTGCTCGCGGTAGCTGAGCTGCGCCATCTGCGTGGGAAAGTAGGTAAGTTGCTTCACGTTGTCGCTCCCGCGTTCACCAGCGCCATGCAGGAAAATGACAAGCGGATATTTCTGGCCTGGCTCCTGTTTGGCGGGTTTCATCAGGCGGTAATGGAACTCTTCGTCGTTGTATTCACCGCCGGTAAATTTGATGGATTTGTCCTCGTAGACAGTTGTTGGATCCACTTTCTGTACTTCGTCTGGTTGACGACCGAATACCGACGGTGTGGATCCTGCCGTGACGGCAAAAACGATCGCCATAGCCAGTCCGCCATAAGGTGAATTGCAGCATTCAATCATCGTCGCGGGGTCCTATCGGAATTTTGGTGGGTCGATTGCCAGTAAACGAGTTTGCGATATTCCTCGTTCCAGGGCTCCAGCCGTGGAACGGACTGCACCGGAGGCTCTGCCTTCAATGCTGGAACGTGAGGCAGGAGCCTCGGAACAAGTGGATTCTGTCAGCGAGAAGAATATCCGCGCGATGGCTGGAATTACAGGGAGTCGCTCCGGACGGACGTCATCAAATTCGCGGATTTCTTACCATCCTTGTAACCGACATCGGTCACAGTGTACTTTACTGCCTAGCTGCCAAGTTAAAGGGTGGCCGGGGCTGGACGGAGCGAAGCGAAGGAAGCCCCGGAGTTTCAAGCAGCGCTCTCCGGCCCCGGCCACCCAATCGGTTTGAATCAATTCCTTCCCTGCCGCCAGTTGCAGGCTGTCGATTTAATACCAACCCGAAGCGCCAGCGAGGTTTTAGACTTCAAAAACATTGGTGAAATGCCACCTCGCTGGCGCTTCGGGTTAGTAAAACACACTAAATCGACAGCCTGCTTGTTGTGACCGGAGATTTTTGCGTTGACCATTTTTCTGAAAATCATCAGCCGGGAGATTCCGGCTGACATTGTGTATGAAGATGATCTGTGCCTGGCGTTTCGCGACGTCAATCCTCAAGCTCCGGTGCATGTGCTGCTCATTCCGAAGAAGCCAATTGTTTCACTCCGGGAATTGGCACCTGAAGATTCAGACCTTTGCTCACATTTGTTGTTGACCGTGCCCAAAGTGGCCAATCTGCTTGGGCTCGATGGCGGATATCGTACGGTCATTAACACCGGCGCTGATGGCGGGCAGAGTGTGTTTCACCTGCATATTCATATCCTTGGTGGCAGATCGCTCGCCTGGCCACCGGGCTGATTTGCTGCGGCTGCCAACACAATTCCACGACCTTCCTGTTTACCCACCTCACTTGAATTCGGAACACACCCCATGAAACAGTTCAATTATCTTTCTATTCTGGTTTTGATGACTGCGGTCGTCATTCGCAGCCAAACGGCATTTGCCGACGATGGCACCGACCGACCAGGCGTCGGTATGGCCGTCGCTGCCTCAAAACTGGCCGAGGCCATTCCAGCCGACCTAAAACAGAAAATGATGTACAAATTTGACGATCCCGAACGCCTGAACTGGCACTTCATTCCGCGCGAACGCAACGGAGTCGTGCTGTGGGATCTGAGCGGCGATTCCCGGAAATCTGCGGAAGATCTTGTGAAGAGTGGCCTTTCGGCGGCCGGATACGCAAAGACGCTCCAGGTTCGCAGTCTGGAAGAAGTGCTTTATCTGTTTGAAGACGGTGAAGAAGAATACCGCCGCGCCCGCCGAAATCCGCATAAGTACCACATCACCATCTTCGGCACACCCGGTGAAACCGGCGAATGGGGCTGGCGCTTTGAAGGCCACCATGTGTCTCTGAATTTCACGATCAAGGACGGAGTTGTCGTGAGCAGCACGCCGGAATTCTTCGGCGCGAATCCGGGACTGATCGACGCAGGTCCGAAGCGCAGTCTGCGAGTACTGGGCAGACGCGAAGACCTGGCCCGCGATATTCTGAAGGGATGCAATGAAACTCAGCAGAAGCAGATGTGGATTTCCAAAGAAGCCCCGGACGAAGTTCGCGGTGCGGGTGTGCCGCAGCCGGTTGTGACTGAACCCGTTGGACTTCGCTATGCCGACATGTCACCGGAACAGCAGAAGTTGCTCCGCGAACTGATCGCGGAGTACGTCACTGCCATGCCCGTCCAGGTCGTCCGCGACCGCATGAAGGCCATCGAAAAATCCGGCATGGACGACATCCGTATCGGTTGGTGGGGCGAACCGGAACGCAATCAGCGGCATCATTATGTAGTGCAGGGTGCGTCATTCATCATTGAGTACAACAATACTCAGAACGAAGCGAACCATGTTCACGCCATGTGGCGCAACACCGGTGGCGACTTTGCCCAGGCGGCCGCGAAATAACGGCCTGCGTTTGTGCGTGAATTTGAGATTTCAACTCCCACATTTCAAATCTGACTCTTTCCGCTCCTCTCGGATCCATTCATGTCGCTGTCGCCTGCAACGTTTCGTCTCTCCAACGGTCTGCTGGTCATCGTCGAACCGATGCCGGATGTACAGTCCGCTGCGATGACCCTTCTGGTGCCCGCGGGCGGCGTCCGTGATGTCGGAGGAAAATGTGGCACTGCGGCGATTCTGACAGAAATGTTCGTCCGGGGAGCGGCAGGATTGTCCGCTCGTGAACTTTCGGCCGCGATGGACAATCTGGGCCTGCAGCGAAGCATGAGCGTTGGCAACGCGCACGTGACGTTCTCGGCGGCCACCACGGCGGATCGAATTATTGACGCGCTTCCGCTGGTGGGAAAAATGCTCACGGAGCCACACCTGGCTGAGGAAGAATTTGATCCGGCCCGGGACCTTGTCGAGCAAAGCCTGATGGCGATGGAAGATGAGCCCCGGCAGCGACTGGGGAAAATTCTGCGCCAGTACAGCTATGCCGTTCCCTGGGGAAATTCGGCGGACGGAGAGCTGAGCGATCTGTCGTCGATCACCGTCGAAGATGTGCGTCGGCATTATCGGGAGTTTGTTGTCCCAAATGAAGCGATCCTCGGCATTGCCGGCAACGTCGATCCCGGACAGATTCGGGAAACAGCGGAAGCGGCGTTTGGCGGCTGGAAGTCCTCGCCGGTACCCGGGATTTCCGTCGGCACGATGCCGCAGTCTCCGTTTCACATCGATCACGATTCAGCGCAGACGCACATTGGTCTCGCATGGAACACCGTACCGTATCGCGATGAACGCTACTATGAGGCGTGGGCCGCCGTCAGCCTGCTGAGCGGCGGGATGAGTTCCCGGCTGTTCACCGAGGTTCGCGAACGACGCGGCCTGTGTTACGCGATTTCCGCATCACTCAGCACGCTGCGTGAAGAAGGCCGCGTCTTCGCCTATGCCGGAACCACCACAGAACGCGCCCAGGAAACGCTCGATGTTACCGTGGCTGAAATCCTGCGACTGCCCGAAGGGATTACGGAAGACGAGCTTCATCGCTGCAAAGCCCGAGCAAAAAGTTCGCTCATCATGCAGCAGGAATCAACCACGTCCCGTGCCTCATCACTGGCACGTGACATGTACCATCTGGACCGAATTGTCACCCTGGATGAGATCAATGCACGTATTAACGCTCTCAGTACAGTTCAGGTTCGCGATTTTGCCATCGAGTATGCTCCACGCGCCATGGTGCTGATAACGCTCGGGCCTCTCCCGCTAAACCCGGCGTGTGTCACAACGCTGGGGTAACAGGAGTTAGCCTGTTTAACCCGTGGCCACAGGCCAGGCTTTTAGTCCTGGCTACCCGACGGCCTGGCCTGCGGCCACGGGTTAAACGAGGATTCACGGCCTCATTGTGGAGCGCGCGGAGTATAAACGATCGAAAGCATCACAATAATTTCTTAAGGATATTTTGTGTCCACTCTTGAGCCTCTGTTACTGTTGCATCCATCGGACAATGTCGCCGTAGCTAGGCGTGCTTTGAAGGCGGGAGAATCATTGGCAGTGGGCGGAAAATCGCTGCTGATCGCTGAAGCCATTCCGGCGAATCATAAGGTCGCGCTCTGCGATATCGCGGCACGCGAGGTCATTCGCAAATTCGGTCAGGCAATCGGTTCGGCCAGCGCGAACATTACCAGCGGTCAATGGGTGCATGTGCATAACGTAAGTGCGGAACGCGACAAGTCAGGCTACGAATTCAGCACTGATCTTGTGCAGTTTCCTCAACCAGAAGAGCTGCGCACGTTTATGGGATTCCGCCGCAGGGATGGCCGTGCAGGAACGAGAAACTACATCGCTCTCATCAGCACGGTCAACTGCTCGGCGACAACATCGCGATACGTCGCGCAGGAACTGGCAAAGTCGGATCTCAGCCGATTTGGTAACATCGATGGTGTCATTCCCGTAGTTCATAAAAGTGGCTGTGCATTCGCCTACAATGGTGAAGATCACCTGCTGCTGAATCGCACTCTGGCGGGATTTGCCCGGCATCCCAATATCGCGGCCTGTCTGGTACTTGGTCTGGGATGCGAGACGGCTCAGGCCGGGCATCTGGAAGAATCGCAGGGACTGGTGCAGCTCGGCGGTGCCAGACGAAAAGAGCCCGATGACTCGCTGCCAATGGTGCTCAACATCCAGGATGTCGGCGGCGTGCGAAAGACGGTTGATAAAGCAGTCGGAGTGATGCGGGAACTCATGGTGCATGCGGACGCTGTGCGACGCGAACCGATTCCGATTTCAGAACTGACGCTCGGCCTACAATGCGGCGGCAGTGACGGAGCCAGCGGAATTACCGCGAATCCCGCTCTGGGCTATGCCAGCGATCTACTGGTCGCTCATGGCGGCGGATCTGTCCTCGCGGAAACCCCAGAGGTCTACGGTGCCGAACAACTGCTCACACGGCGCTCGATCAATCGCGCGGTCGCCGATCGGCTGCTGGATCAGATCAGATGGTGGGAAGAATACGCTCGAAAGAACAATGCATCGATCGACAACAATCCGTCATACGGCAACAAACAGGGCGGACTGACGACGATCATCGAAAAATCTCTCGGAGCTGTCGCCAAGGGCGGCACCGCGCCGCTGCGAGCGGTTTACCAATTTGCGGAACCGATCACCGAACGCGGGTTCACGTTCATGGATACGCCAGGGTATGATCCAATCTCCGTGACGGGACTCGTCGCCGGAGGTTGTCAGCTGGTCGTCTTTACTACCGGTCGAGGCAGCTGTTTCGGATGCAAACCAGC
>JBBQSE010000049.1:0-27191 GCA_038214195.1 Planctomycetales bacterium | reverse complement strand
CGTTTGCAATGCGTTGCTGTAAGGAGGCACAAGAAATCCATTAACATTGTTCAGGCCTGTAGTGACATCGGATCCGTTAAGCGGAGTGAACGGCCTGCCCGGCCCCAAATTCGGGAAAATAGGGCTATTTTGTGCTGTCTGGAACTCGTAATCCTGCGTTCCTCCTGGGAGGTTCAAATCCCAATTGAACCCAAGAATATCCGCCGTTGAAGAATTATTCGTGAGCGTTGCTGCAGCATTAAATGTATCCCCCGTCATCGCAAACTGCGCCTGAACCTGCGTCGTATATGTTCGAGCAAACGCATTGTCGGTGATCGTATTGAACATCGAATCCACGCTGGCCGTTGCTGTTCCGTTCAGGTCGAGAGCCATGCCGGCGTTGCCGTTATTGATCGCACGGTTCCCCAAACTGGTCTCAGGACCACCGATCATGAAGCTGCCGGTTCCCGCAGTCTCGCCAAAGATACACAGGCCGACACCGACATTGTTTTGGAAGATGTTGGACACGATTCCCTGATCGAGGATCCCGTTCCCATTAAGATCTTCGCCAGCATCCAGAGTTCCGCTCGCAACATTCAGCACTCCGTTCCCGTTCAGGTCTTCACCGGGATCAAGCACGCCGTTGAAGTTTTTGTCTTCATTGACATCTTCAGACAAGGCAAAGAAAGTTCCACCATTCTTGTAATACAAGAAGGCCCCATTCTCTGATGTGGTCGGTGCCACATTGGCGTTGTAATTTCCAGTGATAACGTTGTTGCGAAGACTGTAGAGATTGAAAGTACCGGCGTCCGTTCCAGCCAGCAAACCATTGCTGGTGCTGCTGCTGATCTGGTTGTCTTCAATCGCCGCGTTGATTGTTGATCCCGCATTGCCCAGAACTTCAATCCCGTTCCCGTTGCCAGTGAGGGTATTGTTTGTGATGCCGGTCGCACCGGCATCATAAACGTACTTACCCACTGGAGTCGGTGCTGGAGTCACGGGGCCGTTCAGCAGATCCGCATTCAGTGTGCTTCCCGCATTCGCCGTGACACTCAATCCCGCAATTTGGTTGGTTGTCGCCGTGTTGTTCGTCAGCAGCAGGTTAGCGGTCGAAGCACCAGCGACTGTCGCCCGCAATCCGTATGTGGAACGAATATTCGCTGTCACAGGCCGACCGGTGAATGTGTTGCCCTGAATAATCATGCGGCCAGAAACGTCCTGCAGATTCGCTCCGACCACATAATTGGTGAACGTGTTGTTGGTCAGATTGACGCCTGTAATCGGAAGCGGGTTGGAGACACCGTTGCCAAAGACGGTTCCCGCGGCATTCGCTCCGTCAAATCGCATGCCAACAATTGTGTCGTTGTTAGCCATGCGGACAACACTTCCTCCGGCCAGCATATCGGGGCGCGTCAGCAGCGGACCGGGGCCTGTCGAGCCCGTGCCGGGAATGTAAAATGGTGTCGCATCGACGCGGAACAATTCATAGTCCGAGTTCGATGAAATCAGAGCCTGATCGTCAAACATTGTGAGGCCGCCATTGATCGTCAGGTTTGTTCCGGTGTTGTCCTCACGAGGCGTCACACGAATGACATCAACCGCAGCACTATTGGCCGCAGCAGCGAATTGCATTGTCGTGTATGGATTCTCATATGTTCCCAGACCTGAACCAACAGTCGTCGAATTTGGATCGACGTAGATCAGGTTGTAGGCCAATCCAGTAGCTGCGTTGATGCAGGCTTCCCGAGTTGTGTCCTGATCGATATGAGACTGGATGCGGTTCTGACGATAGACAGGATCCTGCAGTCGCTCACGCACACTTGCCGGGCGCAGGAATCGCTTGTCACGGTAGTTTGGAATCTGATACTGCAGCCCGACCCAGCTGTTGGTACCAAACGTATCGTCCGACGTGAGATAAGTGTTGACCGTCAGGTTTTGAGTGATCAGAGCCTGCCAGCGAGCCATAAAGCCGACGGCATCATGCCCGTAGTCGTTTCCAAGATAGTATGCTCCGGCGTACATATTGATGCCGTACTGTCCCAAAACTGGAAGTGGTCCACCGACTTCCGCGTCGGCACCTGAGTACGCATTCTCACGGACATTATTTCGCAGACGGAACACGTTATTGCCGCCGAGCAAGAGTCCGCCCTGCAGTTGCGAACTGAGCAGGGCAGTGTCATTTCCCGCAACGAAGTAGCCATTCGCCCGGAAGTCGAGGTATTTGCCCAGCGACTCAAGACCCACTCCAGCACGATACCAATCCTGCTTGGTGTAACCCTGATCGTAGTCGAAATACGCGTTCCAGCCGAAGATGCGATCCCGCAGTGAATCGTAGTTACGATAGATCAGACCGGCGTTTCCAATTGGATTTCCGTAGTTCGTGATCGAGGCTGAAACGTCTCCGATCAAAACGTTGGTGTTCGGAACGATGTGATAGGGGACCCGCGCGTTCAGTCGCTGATAAGGCTGACCATATCCCAGACCGTCACCAATGTTCGTTTCGAACATCATGATCGGCCCAAACGGCTGGGCGGGCTGAAAGCTGGAACCCGGCAACTGTTGCGTCGCTCCGTACGAACGCTCAAAGTACGGAGCGTATGGCGCTGGCTGCGGATACATGCCCATATAGGGCTCCGCCGTGCCTTCGACTGTGGTTGCCCCGGAACTGACCGGGTCCGGTGTTGGGGCCTCGGTGATATCCGCTGGAGGCTGATAGGCCCCCATTCGCACAACACCCGGCTCATCGCCGACGGAGATACCCGCGGCGGTGATCAGAGCGAGGCTGCTGAAAAGGAGTGTGGCCGAGGCGAGAATTCGTGTGGGTTTCATCGATTGTTCCGATCGAGCCGTTCTGAGAATGTGTGCCGGATGTACCGACAGTGACGGTTACTCTTCAGAATCGGCCTTCGGAACCCGTCCGGATGAGTTAAAATGTGACGGATGTGCGGATCATTCTGAATTTGACAGTTCTAGCGGTGGATTCAGGATTGACGCTCGCAGCGATGGAAGGGGCCGATTTCCGGCGAGGTTTGCTGATTCCGCGCAAGGCCCCGTTAGAAATGCAGGAACGCGACCGTAGCCGGATTCGTAAGAATTCGGATCGCCGACGGGATCGCATCGGCAGGAATCAGGGTGGGACCAGCGAGCAACGCGAGCGTTGGCCCACCAATTGAAGATCACACATTGGTGGGCTGGCGCGGCTTATACTTCACGCGATCAGAAATGAAGCTGTGGATTTTCTTGCGATTGTCCCCTCTCCCCCGCAATTGATTTTCCAACTGTACACGTTTTCCTCGGGGGGAGAGGGCTAGGGTGAGGGGGAAAGAATCCACTGTTTTCTGGTTCATCATATTGACTCCAGGTCAGCCCCCTCATCCGGCCTGTCGGCCACCTTCTCCCCCTTGCCAGGGGGAGAAGGGACATGGAAAACGTTGACCTTGAAACTACTTCAGTCTGCACCGCGTGAAGTATAGCTGCCGCTTGTCCCCCCTACGTCGGCGACGAGGAACTCTCATGCGTTCTGCTACGCCGCTGCGCTCGCCAGACGGCCCAACAAAAAGAGCCCGGTGTCCATCACAGACACCGGGCTCATGTTCACAATCAAATTGGCAGAATCTGCCGAACTACAGCGTCCAGCCTTCGCGGTACTCCCGCTGCACGTACTGGTTGAGTTCCGGCAGATTTGTGCTGACGAGGTTCTTGGCGTCCCACTCAATCCGCTGACCTTCGCCAGCTCGCACGGCGAGGTTGCCAACGAGGATCGTTTCGGTCAGACGGCCTGCGTAGCCAAAATTGGACATCGTGCCGGGTTCATATTCGCCACGGCAGCTCTGGACAAACTCCCATTTCTGACGTTCGTCGGTGCCGCCCTTGAACGGAATTCGTGGCAAAGATTGCGCGGGCTTTTTGAAATCCTTGTAGTTTTCGGCTGGCAGCAGCGAATATTGCGCACCGTAGTCGTTTTCTGACAGCAACAAGCCTTTGCTGCCAACCACCACTGCCGCACTGGTCTTGCCACCACCTTGTTTTTGCTTCTCGATTCGATTGCGGAAGCCTTCCGGCAGCTGAGCGATCAGATCGTCCGGCGGCAGGTTACCACCATCGTACCAGTAGAACTTGCACGCGACCTTGCCGTTGCGTTCCGGAAACTCGAACATCAAAGTTGAGGAGCCTGGATAGGTTTCTCCTTCGAAGATGCCAGGGTTTTTGACAGCCGTGACGGCAATCGGATCCCACAGATCGAGAGCCATGACGGGCATGTTCGTTGTGTGGCAGGCCATGTCGCCCAGCGCGCCAGTTCCAAAGTCGGCCCAGCCACGCCATTTGAAGGAGTGGTAAACGCCTTCTTTGTAAGGTCGCATCGGGGCTGGCCCGATCCAGGAATCCCAATCGAGATAGTCAGGCACTTTGTCTTCGCCCGGAGGCCGACCAATGCCCTGCGGCCAGATTGGACGGTTGGTCCAGATGTGAACTTCAGCCACATCGCCAATTGCACCGGAACGGATGACTTCGACCGCTTCACGCAGTCCATCCTCGGAAGTGCCCTGATTGCCCATCTGCGTCACAACGCCCATCTCTGCAGCAGTCTCACGCAGCATGCGCGCTTCGCGAATCGACCAGGTCAGGGGCTTTTGGCAATAGACGTTTTTCTTTTTCTTCATGGCCATCATGGCCGCAGCGGCGTGCGTATGGTCCGGCGTGCTGACCGTGACGATGTCCACTTTGTCACCGAGCTTGTCCAGCATTTCTCGGAAGTCAGTGAATTTTTCCGCATCGCTGAACTGTTTTCCCTTCTTGTCGAGCGTGCCACGGTCAACGTCACACAGGCCAACGATTTCGACGTCTTGATCAGCAATATGGCTGCAGTCGCTGTCACCTTTGCCACCGATGCCAATGCATGCTGCCGTCAACCCTTCAAGAGCTGATCGGGTTGGCCTGGCAAATGAACGAGGGGCAACCCAGAGCCCGGCTCCAAGTGCGGCTGATGTGCCGAGAAAACGACGACGTGAAGTTCTTTGTGTCATGAGAGTACCTCAGAATTTTGGTGGGGAGAACAAACCATCAGATTCAGACGAGAGCGACCACGCGCATTCGTCCAATCGATGCCATTTTCAGGCTCCAGCGTCTGATGGCAAGACTCTTACGATAACAAGGCGGAAAGAAACAACAATGATTCAGGAAAATTCGGCAGCGGCGAACAGGTTCGAAATCTCAGCAAAAACCGTCTTTTTGCAGTGATGACGAAAACATTCCGCAAGTGGTCAAAAACTGCCCGGTCAATCCAGGAACCTGACTGACCTGCGCTGCGCATCATTGCGAAAGCCATGCTGACTACTTACGCTGTAAAAATTTCCGCCAGAATTCCTGTTCAAATTCATCAGACTTCCGGATACGACGTCCCATGAGAATCTCGGACCTGCATTACTTTAGACTGCCTCTGCTTGCCGCGGGCTTCGGCCTTCTGATTGGTTGCGTGGACTCTCCCTCCGGCAAAGTTGCGAAAACACCGTCTGTGCCTGACGACCCTGCGGCTGTTGCTGCTCTCGAAAAAGCAGGCTGCGCCCTGAAGAAAAATGCCGCCGGGCTGGTGACAGAAATCGCGGTTTCGGCCGACACGGATTTTTCTGACACGTTGAAGCATCTTTCCGGTGTGCCCAATATTACGACTGCCCGATTTGGCGGGCCAGGCATGAATGACACGGGAATGGCAGCCATTGCCAGTCTCAAGATGCTGAAACGACTCGACCTGACAGACTGCGCGGCGATTGGCGACGACACGCTCAAGGTGATCGGCGGCATGCCCAATGTTGACGTCCTGATCCTGCGCCGCGTTGGATTCTCTGACGCGGGCCTGGCGGCCGTCAGCAAACTCTCAAAGCTCCGCGCACTGGATTTGCGAAATACCTTCGTCTCGGACGCGGGGATCGCGCATCTTGCCGGACTCAAATCCCTTGTCGATCTGCAGTTGGAAAATACCAAGATCACCGATGCCGCGATCGAACACCTCCGGGGACTACCGCTCAAATCGCTTAACCTCAACTATGACACATCCATCACCGATGCCGCCATGCCTGCCATCGCCAGCATCACGACGCTGGAGTCTCTCCAGATGGATGCGACTCGATTGACAGATGCCGGCATGCCAGAAATTGTAAAACTCAAACGGCTCAAACGACTAGGGTGTCGCCAGGCGGATATCACTGGAGAAGGAATCAGGCATCTGGGTGAATTGACAGAACTCACCCGACTGGAACTCCGTGAAACCTCAATTGACGATGGCAGTATTGAGCTCATCAGCAAATTGCCAAAGCTGACATATCTGGACATCAGCGAATGTCGAACCATAAAAGGCAAGACTCTTGGAGAGATTGGTAAACTGACCGGGCTGACTTACCTCGAACTGCGGGAAGTCAAGAAAGTCAATGACGAAAACTTTTCCTCGCTCGGGACGCTCACCAATCTGACCGAACTGAATCTTGAATCCACGCGTATCACGGACGCATCAACGCCAACTCTGCTTAAACTGCAAAAGCTGGAGCGTCTGAGTGTTGCCGGATCACAAATGGGTGACGATGGCATCGTTCAGCTCAGCCAGTTGCCATCTCTGAAGTGGCTGAACCTCCAGAATTCTCGTCCTTTGCCGGAAACGGTGGAGGCACTCAAAGCCGCAAAGCCGGGCCTTGTTATTGTTGAGTAACCTTTCGTAAGACAACCGGCCCCTGAATGGACGCCGTACGATGGACATTCCTGTCCGTCGAAACACCCATCTGGTCAGACCAGAATATGCGACCTTCAGAAAACTGGTCATCGCTAAATTCCACGTTAGCCAATCAACCCCAAAAGGCACCATCCGTGCTCCCTGACACATCCAATCGAACTCGCAGCGAAGCGGCTTTCCGACACGCATCAAAGCTGATTCCAGGCGGAGTCAACAGCCCGGCCCGCGCGTTTGGCGCAGTTGGGGGCACGCCACCATTCATGCAGCACGGAGAAGGAGCGTACCTGTTCGATATTGATGGCAATCGCTTCATTGATTACATCTGTTCCTGGGGACCGCACCTGTTTGGACACCGCCACCCGGCGATTCTGCAGGCCATCGAAAAATCACTGATCATCGGCACCAGCTTCGGCGCGCCGACAGAAGCGGAAGCCGAACTGGCCCAACTGGTCATCGAAATGGTGCCGTCGGTTGAGATGGTCCGGATGGTGAATTCCGGAACCGAGGCCACAATGTCTGCCATTCGCGTCGCACGCGGATTCACAGGGCGAAATGGAGTGATCAAATTCGCGGGTTGTTATCACGGGCACGTGGACAGTCTGCTGGTGGCCGCCGGCAGCGGCGCGCTGACGCTGGGTTGTCCTTCAAGTCCCGGAGTCCCCCCAGGTGCCACGGCCGATACGGTCGTGCTTCCGTACAACGATTGTGAGAGTCTCGAAACGGCCTTTCAAAATCACTCCGACAAACTGGCCGCCGTCATTCTGGAGCCCGTCGTTGGTAACATGGGCTGCGTGATTCCGACGCCGGAGTTCCTGGCGCTGCTTCGACGTCTGTGTACCGCGCACGGGACGGTGCTGATCTTTGATGAAGTGATGACCGGATTCCGACTCGCCGCCGGTGGGGCACAGGAACTCTTTGGCGTCATTCCCGACATGACAACGCTCGGCAAAATCATCGGTGCCGGGATGCCCGTCGGCGCTTACGGCGGTCGCGCGGATATCATGAACACTGTTTCGCCGGTTGGAAAAGTCTATCAGGCCGGAACTCTGTCCGGAAATCCCGTGGCTATGGCTGCCGGTATCGCGATGATGAAATTGATTCGCCAGGAAAATCCCTATCCGCGTTTGGAACAAATCAGCCAGCGTCTGGCAGAGGGACTGCGGGCCGCCGCCGAATCGGCCCACGTCGATGTTCGCATCAATCGCGTGGGCAGTATGTTGACTGCATTTCTGACGAATCAGACGGTGACGGATCTGACCTCGGCTACCTCATCTGATACCGCGCGCTTCGCCCGCTGGTTTCACGGAATGTTGAATCGTGGCGTATATCTGCCCTGCAGCCAGTTCGAGGCGTTGTTCGTGTCGGCCGCGCATTCCGACGCGGATATCGATCAGACCATCGCCGCCGCCAGCGCCAGTTTTGCGGTTTGTAACAGCTAGGCCGATTTTTGCTTTCGTATGCCATTGCGGACGTGGAAAGTCTCTGTTGCCGTTTCGCAACCGAATCGCAAAGCTGTCATTGATGCCGCACTTTAGCCTGCGATGAACGAATTTCATTGGGATTGAATCAGCACCCCGAACGCACAACGGCTTAGTATTGAGGCAATACATCTGAGCCAACTGGTCTGCTAAGTATCGAGCAAAAATTACAGTCGGAAGTACGCCAGGCTTTCCAGCCTGACCTGTCGTGTTTCCATGTCAGCCTGAAAAGACTGACGTACACCCGTGTGCTGCTCGACCAATTCGGGGCAGGGGGGTCGGTCGTTCGTCTCGAATGCTTCACCACTTAAATCCGGACGGAATTCTTATTCAATGCACGCCACACCTGTTCTGGAAAAATCTGTCGATCGTGGGCAACAACCACAGCCGTTGCCCAGTGGGGTCGATCAGTTTTCGACGTTGGTGGCGCAGCACACGATTGATCTTCCGGGAACCGAATGGCTGACTCACCTGAATTTGCACGCTCCGCGAGAAAACATCCAGTGCCTGTCGTTGCAACTACGAATCTTCAAGCGAATCTTTGACATCGCCAGCGCACTATTCCTGCTGGTTCTGATGTCTCCCGTGATGGTGCTTGCAGCGATTCTGGTCAAGTTCACGTCTCCCGGACCTGTGATCTATTCACAGACACGAGTGGGACTCAACCTTCGCACAAAGAAAAAGCAGGATCGTCGGACGGAATCACGGACACCGGTGAGCAGTCTGGAAAACCGACGTCAACCTGGTCGAGATCGCCGCGAACGAAGCAACTACGGTCGGCCATTCACGATTTACAAATTTCGCACCATGCGAAACGACGCCGAACGAAACGGTGCCCAGTTCGCTCAGCAGGGCGACGCTCGTATCACATCGATTGGTCGCCTGCTGCGACGGACGCGAATCGATGAACTGCCGCAACTTTGGAATATTCTGAAGGGCGACATGTCAATGATCGGCCCTCGGCCCGAACGCCCGGAATTTATGATCAAACTTCAAGGGCAGATTCCAAATTTCATGGAACGTCTGGGGCTGAAACCTGGACTCACGGGAATCGCCCAGGTCGTCAATGGCTACGACAACGAACTGGAAGGCTTCCGCCGCAAGGTCTCGTACGATCTGCTGTACCTCCAGAACTGCTGTGTCTGGAACGATGTCAAAATTCTGTTCCGTACAATCCGCGTCGTGATCACCGGCGAAGGGGCTTTGTAAGCCCGTCGATCCGCTGAACAGCGGCGCTGTCACCGAGCACTGGAAACGCAAACAGCCCGCAGAAAACTGCGGGCTGATTGGTTTGATTTAGATTCGAGACAATGTATTTCTCGGATCACCAACTTACGGTGAAGCTGGAAGTTTCTTCTCCAGGTCATGCACGTCTTCGTGCGTCTCAATCGCGTAGACCAGGGCTGTCACAGAAGTGGCCAGCATCGCCAGTGTTACAACATCAATCAGCCCAAAGCCCGCGCCGGTTGGAGGACACGTGTTGCAGGGATTGCCGTACTCGTCGTAAGCCTGTCCGCGAACAACATTCTCGTCGGCTGCCAGCACCAGGTTTTCGGCACTGCCCGCCGGTGCGGTCCCATTTTTCCACAGTCGCACGGCAGTTGAAGCCGAGCCAACTCGCAGGTCATGTGCTCCGCCGCGAACGCCAGTGACCTCGAAATCACCGTTTTTGCCGGTCATTGCCTGAGCGACGGTGACTCCCTGATATCGAAGTTCGACCGTGGCATTTTCCACAGCCCGACCTTCTGTCGTGTAAATCTGACCATAAAGAGTACCATCGCCGGTCAACTCGACATCGCGGGCTACCTGCTGCCGACCACCTTCAAAGGCAGACGCGGTGCTGGAAATGAAAATTCCAAAGCACACAGCGACGCTGGCGGCCTTGGTCAGAATCGTGTGCGTTCGCATCTTGTTCAATCCTTTTGCTATGTCTACGAAGCGGCAACCGCCAGCCTGGGCAGATTGCTTAAAATCCTTGCTATTGCATTGATCGGCATAACCGGAAAGATCGCTACAATTGAATTGAACAAAAAAGACTCAACGAGCAAAAAAACTCAACCGGCAAATGTTGCCGGTTTTCATTCGCCCCTTCGACGCTTTGTGATCGCCGGTCATGTCACAGGAACCCGAACGAAATCCAGTTGGACGGGGAGCCGCCAACAACCCCGCCAACAGGTTCCTGAAAGTCATTCAGGAAGAGGACTTTGCACAATTGGAGTTCGATGACGAGTTTTTGGAGCGGCTTCATCGGCCCGCAACCCGCTACTTCGACGACACCTCTCACTCTGTTATTTCAGAAAACGACAGCCCCGACATTCCCTTCCGCTTCAGTCTCAATCCGTATCGCGGCTGCCTGCATGGCTGCAGCTATTGCTATGCTCGGCCAAGCCACGAATATCTCGGCCTGAGTGCCGGGCTGGATTTTGAGACGAAGATCTTTGTCAAACGCGCCGCACCAAAGCTGTTCCGCGACTGGCTGGCCCGACCGAAATATATCTGTGAGCCCGTCATGTTGTCCGGAGTCACGGATTGCTACCAACCGGTCGAACGCAAACTGCAAATCACGCGAAAGTGCCTTGAAGTCGCACTGGAAGCTCACCAGCCGATGTCACTCATCACCAAGAATGCCCTCATCACGCGCGACGCGGACGTCCTGGGACAGCTGGCATCGATGAACCTGTGTCGAGTCGCAATCAGCATCAACAGTCTGGACCAGTCATTGACAAAGACACTCGAACCCGCCTGTTCCGCGCCTGCGGCTCGGCTCGAAGCGATTCGACAACTCACCGCGGCTGGCGTTCCCGTGCATGCGATGGTCGCTCCGATCATTCCAGGACTGAACGACACCGAAATGCCCGCCGTGCTCAAGGCGGCCGCCGATGCCGGGGCCAAATCCGCCAGCTACACCATGCTCCGCCTGCCGCTCGCCGTGGAAACGATTTTCCTCGACTGGATCAAACGCCACCGTCCAACACACGCCGACAAGATCGAATCTCGCCTCCGCTCAGTGCGCGACGGAAAACTCAGCCAGAGCGAATTCCAAATCCGCATGCGCGGCACAGGACCGATCGCGGATCAAATCAACGCTCTCTTCAAACTGACCCGCCAGCGCTGTGGCCTCACCGCCACGCTGCCCGCATCCCGAACAGACCTGTTCCGACCGCCTACGACATCGTCAGGCCAGATGCACTTGTTCTGAAGCGAGCGGTTCGATGCACAAACGGTGAATCTGCCCAACCGCAATCTGCCCTCGCAGACGCAATGGAGTGAATTCAGCAGTTTTGCGTTCGGTGGCAACTCGATACACTGAGGACTGTATTCGCTGAACAGGAATCAGCTCGAAGTCGAGGAAACCGATCATATGGCACGCAGGAACTTTCTTTTCATTGCATCGCCATCGCGAAAATTCAGGCGATTTCTTCGTGATATGCGGCGATGCGACGTCTCTGGATCGCCGTTTGTGGGCGAGAGGCGATTCTGGTTGTTGGCGGTAAGTCTGTTGATGTTGCTCACGTCAGCGACGACGTCGGAGGCTCAGGCGCGGCGTTTCGATGAGTTGCGTGAAGAGATGGTCGCGGCGCATATCGAAGCTGATGGCATCACCAACAGAGCCGTTCTGAATGCCATGCGGAAAGTGCCGCGGCATGAATTCGTGCCGTCAGGTCAAAAAGCCCTTGCCTATGAAGATCAGGCGTTGCCGATCGGACATCAGCAGACGATTTCTCCTCCGTTCATCGTCGCCTACATGACAAACGAGCTTGATCCGCAGCCGCAGGATCGAGTCCTCGAAATCGGCACGGGCAGCGGCTACCAGGCATCCATTCTGGCTCAGATCGTCAAAGAGGTTTACACGATTGAAATCGTTTCGCCGCTTTCGAAGCAGGCGGAGAAGCGAATCAAAGAACTTGGCTACACGAACGTGCATTGCCTGGATGGCGATGGTTACATGGGTTGGCCGGAACACGCTCCGTTCGACAAAATCATCGTCACCTGCTCACCCGAGAATATTCCTCAGCCGCTCATTGATCAGCTGAAAGATGGCGGGCGTATGATCATTCCGGTGGGAGAACGCTATCAACAGTCGTTTCATCTGCTGATTAAAGAGGGCGGCAAGCTGAAGGATGAGCGGTTGTCATCGACGCTGTTCGTTCCGATGACGGGTGAATCCGAGGAGCAACGCCGAATTCAGCCGGATCCCAACAATCCTCAAATCATCAACGGTTCGTTTGATATTGACGAGAACGCCGACGAAAAACCAGACGGATGGCACTATCAGCGGCAGACGATCATGTGTGAGGAATCACCGATGGATGGGAAGTATTGTCTGCGGTTCGAAAACAAGGATTCCTCGCTGATTTCGCAGGCACTGCAGGGCACTGCTGTCAATGGGCGAACCATCGGAACACTGCAGCTGAATTACTGGGTTCGCTGCAACCAGATTCTGCCGGGAAAAGAAACTTCGCAGCAGGCGGCAGTCGTGGTGCATTTTTACGATAACATCCGTCGTGAAGTCGGGACGACCGTTCTGGGTAAGTGGCGCGGCAGCTTCGGGTGGCAAAATGCGAATTCGATTGTTCCTGTTCCGCCAAATGCAAAGGAAATGATCATCCGCATCGGTTTGAATGGTGCTCAGGGCCAGTTGGATCTGGATGACATGAAGTTGACGGCGATTAAGCGGTAACTGATTCACCAGTTTGTGGCTGAACTCGAAAGAGTTCAGACGATGGTGACTGAATTCTCGAGAATCCAATTGCGATTTGGTTTGCGACGGGTGCATTGATCTATGAGTTCAACAAGAAGAATCCTGGGCCGCATATTTCTCAGCCTGATTTTGCCGCTGCTCGCTCCGCCGTCGGCATCGGGTGACGAGTTGGGCGAGGCCGTTCAGGCCGCAATTCGCAAAGTTGAGCCTTCGATTGTTCGGCTGCGTGTGATCGGAGGCGAGCAGTCGATCGATGGAAATGCGGTTCGATCGCTCGTGACAACCGGAGTTGTGATTTCAGAAGACGGCGACATCCTGACAAGTCAATTCGCGCTCGAAGGCAAGCCGGAAGCCATTCTTGTCGAAGACCAGACGGGCAAGCGGACAAATGCAAAGATCGTGGCGACTGACAGTGTGAGGCGCATCGTGCTGCTCAAGGCGCAAGACGGTCGCTGGACACCGGCGGTGCCGGAGGCCGACGGTTCGCCACAGGTTGGCCAGTGGTCAATCGCACTCGGTCGGTTTTACGCGGCGGAATCGTCGAGCGTGTCGGTTGGCATCATCAGCGCCATAAATCGAATTCACGGCCTGGCGATCCAGACGGATGCCAAAGTCTCACCGGTGAATTATGGCGGACCGCTCGTGACGCTGAATGGCGGTGTTGTCGGAATTCTCGTGCCACTGTCACCGCGCGGCGGCGGCGGTTCAGCGACTTCCGGAATTGAATGGTATGACTCCGGCATTGGATTCGCGATTCCGCTCCGGGATGCGTTGGCATCGGCGGAGAAACTCCGATCCGGGAAGGATCTGAAACCTGGGCGAATCGGAATTCGCCTTGTTGCAGCCGGGGCATTTGATGCAAAAGTCGTGATCGATAGAGTACTTCCCGGCGGGCCGGCGGATCAAGCGGGTTTGCGGAAGGGCGACCGGGTTCTGGCAATCGATGACATCGACGTGGAACGCAGCAGCGTGTTGATGGAAGCTCTGGCACGGCATTACGCCGGCGATTCCGCAGTATTCCGAATTCGTCGCGGGGACGAAGAACTGACAGCCCACATTGAGCTTGTGGAATCACTTCCGCTGCTGACTCAGGGGTACCTGGGATTGTTGCCGATTCGGCTGGCGAAGCAGAACAAAGATCCAGATGCAGCGGCAGCCGTGAAGGATCAGGCGGAAAAAGAAACGCCTCTCGATTTGCCTCGCATTCTGCCGGGAAAAACTGCGGACGAGGAGTCGGCGGAAGATTCAGTGCCACTAATTATTGTGAATGACTCACCAATGGCCCAAAAAAATGTGCCCACACGCGTAGAGTTGCTTTCGCTGAATGGTGCAAAGACCACATCGATCGCGGCGCTGGCGCTGGCGATTGAAGAAGTCACTCCGGGATCAGTCGCGAAACTCGAATACCGTGCTCCTGGTGAATCGGCGACTCAGACCGTCGAACTGACTGCTGCCAGTCGTCCGGATTCAGTGATTGAATTGTCTGATGATGTCCTGTCACAGATTCAACAAATGCGTCCAACTGTTGCTGCGACCGATACGGAAGTCAAAGACGGAGTACCGGTTGCCGAGGCGACGACTTCCGTCAACGGTGTCGCGCGACAGGAATTCAACTTTGAAGAGCGGGGGCGATGCGTCGTGCTGTCTTCGTCGAAGTCCAGCAGCGTGATGCCGGGGATTGTGATTCTACTGTCTGCCCATGATACGTCCGAGGAAGAAGTCGTGCGGCAGTGGAGTCCGTTCCTGCATTCGCATTGCCTGTCGGTCGTGATTCCACAAAATCCGGAATCGGCGCGATTGACAACCGAAGATATTCCTTTGGTGCTGACCTCAATTCGGGCAATGGTTTCACGCTCGGGCGCTGATTTGCGGCGGGTGGTTGTGGTTGCGGATCGGACTCAGTCAGTTCTGGCATGGCAGTGCGCATTCGGCGGTCCATCGACAGTTCGCGGCATTGTGCTTACGGACGGATGGTTTTCCGGTTCCGAAGTCCAGGGCGTCGATGGGGCAGGGCACTCCGTGTTGCTGTTCGACGTGGCTGAGCAAGCCCAGGGGCGGGCGCTCCTGGATCTGAGTCGCAAATCGCTTAAGGCCGCTGGTTTCTGGACTCCGCTGCCGCTGGCGTCATCAGTGGGCAATGAAGCAGATAAGAATGGTCGGGTACGAACGATTGCGGATTGGTCGCTGCAGATGCGGTCTTTTTGAGATCGTCAATTATGCGACGCGGTTCGCTCGGCATTTGCCCGCTTCCCTGCTTTCCCTATACTCCTGTCTCATGGGCCAGTCCGCAGGGTTTTCGTCTGAAACCCAACAACGTCACGTCTTGATTTTCAGGCACACAAAATGAGCAGTTCGGATATCGATATTTCCTCCTCGCGCGTCCTTATCGCGGACGATATTCAGCAAAACCGTGAATTGCTGGAAGCGTACCTCGCTGATGAAGGGTACGAGATTCTGATGGCGTGCGACGGTCAGCAGACGATGAAGCTCGTCGATGAACAGCAGCCGGATCTGATTCTGCTGGACATCATGATGCCGCGGATGAGTGGTTACGAAGTGTGTTCGCAAATTAAAAATGATCCGGCGCGGCGTGGGATTCTGGTGCTGATGGTGACTGCTCTGAATGAAGCGGGTGACATCGAGAAAGCAGTCAACGCTGGTTGTGATGACTTTCTGACCAAGCCGGTGAATCGTCTGGAACTTCGGACTCGCGTGCGTTCGCTGCTGCGAGTGCGGCATCTGTCAAATGAACGTGATCGTCTGCTCGCTTACCTCGAAGAAATGGAACACCGCATTCTCCGCGGTGACAGCTGAAAACATGTCTGAACCGGACGTTGTTCCTGAATCCTCCGCGCTCTCCGCCGATTTGCCTCAGCCGAGCAGCGATTTTGTCGAAGTGATCGTGCGCAATCGCCGGGCACAGCCGTTCTTCGGGCGACATCCCTGGGTGTTTGTGGGTGCCGTCGATCATGTTGATGGGATGAAATCCGAAGATGTTCCACCCGGCACAATTGTCAAGCTCGTCAATTCGGATCGGCGGTTCATCGCATGGGGGCTGTACAATCCTGCCAGCCGGATCGTGGCGCGTCTGTATTCGTGGCGACTTGAGCAGCCGCTGGATGCCGCATTCTGGCAGGCGGTGATTCATCAGGCCGTCGAATCGCGACGAGCGTTGTTTGATTTGCGGTCACCGAATACGGGTTGTCGTCTGATCTTCAGCGAAGCCGATGGCCTTTCCGGTCTGACAGTCGATTTCTACGGCGGCTATCTGCTGGTTCAGTTCACGAGCCTGGCGCTGTTCGTGCATCGCGAAGCGATTCTGGCAGCCCTGCAGAACGAGGTAACACCCAGGGGGATCTGGCTCCGCACAGAAAAAGGAATGCGAGAAGCCGAGGGTCTGGATGTTGTCGATGGCCTGTTGTCCGGACAGGATCCTCCGCGTCCATTGTTTGTTGATGAATACGGAGTCACGTACGGCGTTGATGTACAGCAGGGGCAGAAGACCGGCTGCTATCTGGATCAGCGCGATAACCGCCTAGCCGCCAGTCGCTACCTAAAAGGAGCGAAAGTGCTTGATGCCTTTTGTTTTTCAGGCGGTTTCGGGATCACCGCGCTCAAGCTGGGTGGTGCCGCATCGGTGCTGGGAATTGATTCGTCTGAATCGGCGCTCGTGATGGCAAAGGCAAATGCAGAACTGAATGGAGTTGCTGATCGATGCGAGTGGCAACGCGAGGACGTGCGGCCCGCACTGGAAGCAATGGCAGGGCAGGGGGCTGTCTTCGACGCGGTCATTCTTGATCCGCCCCGAATGGCGCGAACTCGCGGTGGCATGGACAGAGCGATCCACGGCTACGTGCGATTGAATCAACTGGGGCTGCAGGTACTGAAACCAGGTGGTATTCTGATCACATGCAGTTGTTCGGGTCTTGTGAGCCGAGATGAATTTCAGGAGATGCTGGCGGAGGTGGCTCGACAGACTGGTCGTGATATTCAGGTCCTGGAAAATCGCGGTCAGCCTGCAGATCATCCGGTGCGGGTGACATGTCCGGAAACCGAATATTTGAAGGTCCTGATTTGTCGGGTCAGCTGATCCCGCTACTTTGGCGCGATCAGCGAGGCCAGCACGGCATCCAGTTCCTTCAGACCCTGCGCGTCATCGACTTCGTAAAAGCCGGCATGGTAATGAGACACTTTGCCATCCGTGTTGATCACAATCCACAATGGCAGTTGACCACGGTTTTCACGCGGATCTCCAAATGCCTGCAGAAGGGATCCGTCGTCGTATCCGACTGGGTAAGTCAGATTCATGAACTCTGAGAGCTTGCGTGCGGATCGACGGCCTCGATTTAGATTCTCGGTGCTTTGCAGATCCGGATTTGTGCTGACACCGACGACTTCGATGTTCAGTTTCTTCTTCTGATTGTAAAGGAATTCGAGATAGCCAGTCTGTCCGTAGGGCTCGGACAGCGGTGCGTCGCGGTAGTCCCAGAAATGCAGGATGACAATCTTTCCTTTCAGACTGGATGACTCCAGCATGTTGCCACCGACTAGCGACAACGAGAACGATGGCCCGTCGGTGTTTATCAACTTATCTGCCCGACTGGCTGACAATTCCATACGCTTTTTTTGTTGTTCAATGTCAGTCTTCATCTGACGCACAAGAATTTCCAGCGGTGTGGCGGCTGCAAGGGCTGACAGCTTGTCGATTGAGGCGACTGCGTCGGAAATCTGCCGCCCCGAAAGTTCATTCAGATGCGCATCAGGGCGGCGCTTCAGGGTCGCCTGAAGAGCCGTGAGTGCTTGCTGCAGGTCCACCATCTTGTCTGCCGCAGTTTGCTCCAGCGAATTGACTGATGAGCGTGCCAGCGTTAGCCGAAATTGATCTCCCTGTCCCATAAAGACGTCGGCTTCGGCTCGCAGCGTGATGCCGGTTGCCGCATCAACCGTCAGGGTCTGGTGTCGTCCTCTTCGTTCGCGGGCTTCGACAATCCAGGCGGTCGTATTGTTCTCCGTCCGTTGTTCGATGGCCACCATCTGCCAACCGCCTGATTCCCATGTTGCGTCCGGCTGAATGTTTTCGGGTAAGTCCACTACAAGCGGCGGGAGCCCGATGAGATAGGCATGCTCATCATATGTGTAGACTAGATGCGGCTGGACACTGTCAGTTCCCACGCCTGGGCCGGTGCGTCCAAAACTTTCCGGCCACGGGCAACCGCCACGTGCGTCATCAATGACGTGAAAGAAGTGAGATCGATTTGTTGTCAGCAACTGCACATCAAATCGTCGCAGAATGTCTCCATCTTCGTCACCTGGCCGAATCAACGATCCGGCAAACATGGAGTGCTGCACGGGATCAGCAGCGCAAGCGGCGGTGTTTTCGAACGCGTTCCACAGTATTCCTAAAGCAATCGTCAGGCCAACGGGACTTATCAGGAAGCAGATGGGGGACTGCAGTCTCATACAGGGTCTTTCTTTTCAGCCATTACCAGGACAGGGTGCCGCGTGCGAAATATGTCAGATTCCGGCACGGTTCACAATTCCGCAGGTGAGGTTGTTTTTTCAACCCGACTGCGGGACTGAAGGCAGAAATTTCAGGCGATGACTTGTCGTAAGTTGATGTTTTTGGCTTCACGCAGCCTTTGCGGGACTCCAGGATACTCCTGGGAGTCGTCTGAAACACAGGATTTGCCTATGATTCAGAGAAGGCTGGGAAAGCCCGGTCGATGAGATTTCTGTATTTCAGCATCGTTTGGTGGAGAAACTCGTGAGCGAAAACCAAAATCTGATCGGCGGTTACGAGTTGAAAAACTGTGTGGCGACCGGCAATACCACTCAAATCTGGGAAGTGGTTCAGGCTGGTTCCACCGTACCATTGGCCATGAAGCTGCTGCTTCCTGATGCTCTGAAAGATTCTGCCGCAAAAAATATCCTGAAACATGAATTCAAGGTTGGTTCATCATTCGAGCATCCATCGCTCGTGCGATTTCACAAACTGGAGGTGACTCGAGACCACGGTTTCTTCATCATGGACTATTTTCGGTCGCCGTCACTGAAGTCACAAATTTCCGGCAACCTTCCTGAAACCCAGTCCCGCCTGAAGAAGATTGTCGAGTCCATGTGCCAGGCATTCGTCCATATGAATGAAAAAGGCTGGCTGCATCGCGATATCAAACCAGACAACGTCCTGGTTAATAAGACAGGGGAAGTGCGGGTGATCGACTTTTCGCTGGCGACGCGAATCGCGACGGGTGTCATGAAACTAATTGCGGGTAAGCAAAAAAATATCATGGGCACCAGGACATATATCGCTCCTGAAATTATTCTTAAGAGACCACCGACACCTCAGTCTGACATCTATAGTCTTGGAGTGACTGTCTATGAAATGGCGACGGGCTCCCCGCCGTTCGCAGGCCTGAATCCCAATGATTTGCTGGCAAAACATCTGAGTGAGTCGCCAACTCCGCCGTCAATTACCAATCCCAACGTTACCCCGGAACTGGATGCGCTGATCCTGAAGTTACTTTCCAAGAAACCCAAAGATCGCCCGGCTGAGATGCGTGAGGTGATGTCGCTCTTTAGAAATGCTCGCTGCTTCGTAGAGGATCCATTCGAGCTCTACGAACGCAAAGTGAAAGAAGCCAAGGCGAACGAAAGTCTAAGTGTAGATAAGCGACTTGACAGCCGCGCGGATGCGGATCGCGTTTCGAGAGGCCTGGCCGCACCGGTTAAGCCAACCAAGAGCAAGCGAATGACAGCGCCGATTGGAGAAATGGAGGCGGTTAAGAAAACAGGGGCAAAGCCCGCCGCACCACAACCGCAACAGCAGCCAATGATGCCGCAGATGCCATATGGAATGCCGATGCAGCCAATGCCCGGAATGATGTATCCCGGAATGATGCAGCAACCGATGATGCATCCAGGGATGATGCCCGGAATGCAGCCTTATCCCATGGCTGCGCCGGGACAGCCCATGCCCGGGCAGCCGATGATGCATCCTGGGATGATGCCTGGTCCGGGTGCGGTGCCGCCGCAAATGCCACAGCAGCCATCCGCAGCGCAGCAACTAGCTCCTCAAGTTGTGACTCCAGCAGCGCCTCCGGCCCAGCAAGTTACTGAGCCTCCTGCCGAGAAAAAGCCTGTGGCTGATACGAACACTCAAAAAACCGTGCTGTTGCCTCTGGAACGACGGTTGCCAAAGTCTGCTGCTGAAGATCCAGAAGTCGATCCAAACTTGGAATTCATGACTGAGCTACCGGACATACTCTAAATAGGCCGCATTTAACCCATCGCAGCCACTCTTCCCATCATGGCCATTGTGTCTGCCGCCGTCACAAATTGCCTGCATTTCCTGATCTGATCGAATGAAGGGATTTTTGCAAGTCCGCCAATCCCTTAGAATGCCGCTCTGGCGATCACTTGTCGCCTTAGTCTCAAAACGCGATGATCGTCTATTCTTGACAACTCTGTCTGGTTTGATTCGTTGTTTGCCCCTGGTTGCCGTCTGGGTCACGTTAATGACTGTTTTGCATCAATTACCCTTCGAAAAGCCACTCTACGAGTTGGAAGAGCGACTTTTGAAGCTGGAATCCCAACCCTCTCCTTCGCCCGCTGAAAAGGAAATCATGCGGCGAATGCGGGTTGAACTGACGCAAATGACTCGCGAGCGATATTCGAATCTGGATGCGTGGCAGACGGTTCAGGTTTCCCGACATCCTGATCGTCCTCAAACGCCCGACTATCTGGAGTTGGTGTTTGACGAATTTGTTGAACTCCACGGAGACAAATCGTTCGGCGACGACCGGGCGATTGTGACGGGCTTTGCCCGACTGGCTGGACGTAAAGTCATGTTTGTCGGACACCAAAAAGGTCGCAATTTGAAGGAACGCAACGAATGCTGCTACGGATGTGCTCATCCTGAAGGTTACCGCAAGGCCATGCAAAAGACGGAAATGGCCAGTCGGTATGGACTGCCAATCATTTGTCTTATTGACACTCCGGGAGCGTATCCGGGGATTGGCGCAGAAGAACGCGGCCAGGCTTACAATATCGCCGTAAATCTTCGCGACATGTCAACGCTTGAAGTCCCGATTATTTGCGTGGTGATTGGCGAGGGTGGCTCCGGAGGCGCACTCGGGATCGGAATTGGCGATCACGTGGCGGTCCTGGAATTCGCCTATTACTCGGTCATCAGCCCGGAAGGCTGCGCCGGGATTCTCTGGAAGAGCTCCAAACATGCCGACAAGGCAGCCAAAGCATTGAAGTTTACGAGCAAAGATTTGACACAACTTGGTGTCATCGATGAAGTGATTCCGGAACCACTCGGCGGTGCTCACCGAGACCATTTCAAGATGGCGACAACCTTGAAGTCACGGTTGGTGGAAGCGCTCCAGAATCTGGACCATCTTTCCATCCCCGATTTGCTGGAACGGCGATACCAGCGCTATCGTCGAATCGGCGTCTTTCACGAAGACGGAACAACCTCTCCGACGTAACGTGGGAAACTGGCCGCCAAGTGGGCTTTTGAGAGCGCGGAATGGGCCAACGACTTGAGAGCTCAATGGGGGTCGGTCGGGCAGGGCAATGTCAGGCCAGCGAAATTCGCAGCAGACACATCCGCTGCAAACTTCATTGTCGGTCGAAGGGCGATCAGCTCGGTTCGAAGCGGCAGCAGCCCGGACGGTGACAGGGAGCAATTGATGATATTGAGGAAGTGCAAAAACACCACACCCAACGTCCGATAATGTCCGTTATGTTAGTTTAATTCAAAAAAAGCCGGGGTTTTCCGAGGCAAAATACTGCCCCGCCGTCTGTGGCAATCCTGCGGCATCCCGCAAACGCTCACCTGATTCGACCGAACGCAATCGCGATCATCTGGGCGGTGCCAGGCTGAGTCGTGTTCGCAACTCCCGATCCGCCAGCCGGTCCAGCGAGATACCCGCGCGGTAGAGTTGTCGGAGAATTCGATCGTCGATGGGAGTGTTGAAGTCGGTAGCCGGATCAGGATCGCTGTAAAGTCCCATCGCGTCCGAATGCCAGTCTTCAACTACCTTTTGCCGAACGGTTTCTGGAACGCCGGCCAGGAACACTTTTGATCTTTGGATGATGTTGGCTTCGTCGGGGTAGAAGCCGGCGATCTCGTTCAGCAGTGATGACTCAATTCGACCAGATTGAGGTATGGATGATGATCCGATACTGCCCTGCCCGTTCACACTTGTCGATGCGCTAAAAAAATCAGTTAGAATCGATCTTGCATCGTGCGGTACCGAATCGCTCAATTGGTTCAGCAATCTCTGTTTGTCTTCGGCTGAAGAGTTCCTCAGGATGTTCATCGCCTGGTCGGTCAGACCCTGACGCAGACTCGCCGGAACCTGGCGGAGCAAATCCTCCAGCGATGGTTCCTTTCCCGGTGCGTTTTTTTCAGTGGCCCCCGTCGAAGTGCCACCCGGCAGATTTTTTGTAAACAGGTCGGACAAATCAAAACCCGCTTCGGTGCCGGCTGCCGAACCGCCTTTAACAGAGTCTGACTCAAAGGATTCCGCTACAGCGGGCTTCGCTCCCATCAAGTCATCATTTCCGCCCTGCAGGGAGCGGTTGAAATTGTCGATGACGTTTTGAACTGTGGGAACGGCGTTTTCCGGAAGCAATGGAATCAGGAACCTGGAATTCTGGAGAATCAGGGCGGCGGCATAGCCGGAATACGTCTGGCTCACAATTTGTCGCATCGCCGGAGACATCGTGATGGCGAAGAACATGACTGTCATGCAGATGACGACACCTTTGACGAATCCCAAAATGCCGCCCAGGTGCTTGTCAAAATCGATGATTTTGGCTTTCGCCATCCAGCTGCTGAGCATCCCCGCGACGACAAACGACACGCCGCACAGCCCCACGTAGACGGCCAGCATCGCCAGCCACTGCTTCAAGGGCGGAGCAACCCCGATCATCGGCTCAATGGCCGGAGCCAATTGGCCGGAAAATTTGAAGCACAGCAGGAGTGCGATGACCCATGAAAGCTGAGAGAGCAGCCCGCGCGTTGCTCCTTTGAAGGCGCAATAAAGCAGTACCGCCAATGCGACTAGATCAACGATGCTGTTGGGAGTCATTGTTTGCCTTCCCTGGTCTTTTCACTGCCAAATACGATCCAGAAGTATAGGAGGGCTGCGGCAATGAGGGAAATAGCGTTTTCGGTGCTCAAGGCACTGCGCAAATCGATCTGCGCGTTCCGGCAATTTCTGCCGGTTATCGACAGGACGCGAACCCACTGGCAATTGTTTCACGTACCGTAGACCCGCCGCTCCGTCGGCGCGAGACTGCAATTCCCGTCGGCGGAGCGACGGGTGTACGGTAACGACGGCGGTGTTTCTGCCGCTTGGGTTAATTTTGGCTGTCCAGCAGCAGTGTCACAGGGCCGTTGTTCACGAGGCGGACGTCCATATGCGCCTGAAAGGTTCCGGTTTCAACGGGAACACCAAGTCCCCTGAGTTCAGCCATGACGCTTTGATACAGCGAGTTTGCTTTTTCGGGGCGCGCCGCTTCGATGAAACTTGGGCGGCGACCTTTTCGGCAGTCGCCGTAGAGCGTGAATTGACTCACCAGCAACACGGAACCACCCACATCAGCCAGTGCCAGATTCATCTTCCCGGCAGAATCTTCAAAGACACGCAGGCCAGCGATTTTTCCAGCGATCCAGATGACATCGTCCTGTGTATCGCTCTCAGCAACTCCCAGCAGGACCATGAAACCTCGCTGGATTTCACCCACGACTCGCTCATCCACTATAACGGATGCTTCAGTGACTCTCTGAATTACGGCTCGCACAGCACGACTTTCATCCCTCACACCGCAGGGCAGGGCTCGGGGTATTTTGGTTTTCAGAAAAACGATCGGGGGTCAGGCCATCCAGCGAAATTGCCGGTGTCCGGTTGAGCAGCAGATCGGCAAGGATTCTGCCAGTAGCGGGAGACATCTGCAGTCCGGATCTGAAGTGCCCCGCGCCGATGAAGGCATCCGAAAACCCCGGGACACGTCCCAGAAGAGGCAGTTCATCGGGCGACCCCGGGCGCAGGCCAGCCCAGGTCACGACGACTTCCGCCTGTGCGAGTGACGGGACAAGGGATTTGGCAAACTCCAATAGTCCTGCGATCCCTTCCGTTGTTGTGGTTTTTGTAAAACCGACATCTTCTTCGGTGGAACCGACGAGGATCAACCCATCGCGTCGCGGCACGAGATAGCGTCGGCCCATTTCGATCACGCAGCGAAACGGCTGAGCGGGCAATTGAAGTTGAACGATCTGACCACGTACTGGTTTGACAGGTATGCTGAATCCTAAAGGCTCCAGCAAGGCCGTGGTCCATGCGCCCGCCGTGAAACAGACTTTTTCGGAGCACATCCTTCGACCATCAGTGCGGACTTCGGAGATTCGATCAGACTCGCGGCGGAACTCCAGACTATGAACATGTTCAAGGATTTCAACACCTCGCTGCAGGCACGCGGCCTTCAGGGCCTGCAAGTACCGGGGATTTCGCACTTGAGCAAAGTCGGGTAGAAACATTCCGCCATTAAATCGATCATCGAGGTCAGCGACGTGACGATGCACTTCTCCCGCCGAAAGTGACTCAACTCGAATTTCTTCCTCCCGCCATTGCTGGCAGTGCTGCTGAAATTCGTGCTGCGTGTTCGCAGACGAGACATCAATCGCCCCGCACACGTGATAGCCGATATCAATCCCGGTTCGCTCAGCAAGAGCGGCGGCAAAATCAGGCCACAGCGAATGGCTGTACGACCTCAATCTCGCTTCCGGCGTTGTGGCCTTCGCGAGATTTCCCGGCGGCAGCATTCCGGCACCCGCCCACGAAGCCTCACGACCAACGCTCTGGCGATCCAGCAGCGTCACCGATACTCCGTCCTCCGCCAGCGTCAGGGCCGTGGTCAGTCCCACCACGCCTCCGCCGATGAGAACAATATCAGGATGAGACGCGGGCATCTCATTTCTTCCCAAAACAATACAGGGTCTCTTTGCGCCCGGCTCCATCACCCTTCGCGGCGCGAATGAACAGCTGACCGTCCACAGCCGCGATGGAGGCAAACCCCGAATCACCCAGCTGATTTTGCGCGATCAATTCGTACTTCTGAGGATTGGCCTTGAAGACCCACGTGGTTCCTGCCTCGCTTGTTGCAAAGATCGTATCACCGACCAGTAGCGGCGACGCGGAAACCGGACCTTTCAGGCGCTGCTTCCACATTTCATCGCCGGTCTTTGCGTTCCAGCAGTAGGCAACTCCCGTGTCCGCAAACGCATACACATATCCGTTATGAACCAGCATTGACTGTTCATAGCACTTGACTTTGTTTGTCCATTTCACGCCCGATCCATCGCCGCGAACCGCAGCCGTTTCCGGGTCCGGATAGCCGCCGCTGGCGAACACGAGGTCATCTTCCCAGACACATGTTCCGCATGTTGCCATCGTCAGGCACGGTGTGCTCCACAGTGGCTTGCCGGTAGCCGGATCATACGATGCAATTTGATGCGTACCACTCAGCAACAGCTGATCACGCCCGCCGATACTGGCAACAATGGGTGACGACCAGTTCAGCATTTTTTCGCGGTCCAGTTGCCACGCGACGCTGCCATCCGTCGTCTTGAGTGCTTTCAACCATGCCACGGTATCGCAGTCGCCGGACACGATCAGCATCCCTTTATAGAGTGTAGGCGAAGCCGCGTAGCCGTATTCATACTTTTGAGGACGAAAGCGACCGACATCCTGCCTCCACAAGATCTTGCCCTTCAGGTCCAGAGCGACGGCTTCGATCTTTTCGTGATGACAGAACGTGGCAAAAACGTGAGTTCCATCGGTCGCCGCCGTCGCTGAAGCGTGCGTGTTCTTTTCGTGAACTGGTGGGAATCCGCCCTGGCTGATCGGCGTCAGCCACAACTGCTTACCGGACTTTCGATCGAACGCGATGACCGCCTGAGTCTGGCTTCGATCATCAGCGCTGCACAACAGGATCGTATTACCAGTGAGAACCGGTGAAGCATGGCCCCGGCCTGGCACATCAGCCTTCCAGATTACGTTTTTTGATTCACTCCATTCCGTCGGAACCCCCTGCCCTGCCTCGGCCACGTTGTTATGATTCGGTCCACGCCACTGAGTCCAGTCGCCCGCAGATGATGCGGACGGACAGCAACTCGCGCAAAAACATCCGATCAGAAGATACCGAAACATACACGAACTCCCAGGAAGACAAGATTTCCAGGCGACGCCCTTGAGCGTTGCCAATCAACGAAGTGTCGCTGTCTGCAGCGCGACGTCAAGCGACCTCGTGGGCAAGATTGCAGCGTGCGAGAGCCCGGAGCATTACGGCTCTGCGCAAAATGAAGTGGAGTGTTGCTTTCGCTGCAATTCAGCCACGGATGTGGCGACAGATTCTTTACGTTGTTCAGACATTCCGTCCGCCTCGCCGTCTCGTCCTTTCCCTTCTCCCCCGCGCCGGGGGGAGAAGGTGGCCGACAGGCCGGATGAGGGAGTTTACGCTTCGCAATTTCACGACGTCAGTAGTCACCATTGTCGCGCGTCTGCTTGCGAGCCCAACGCCGCCCTGCCCTTCATTGGACATTCGAAATTGGACATGGATCATTCTTCCACCTCAGCGACTTTTCAGCAAGCTTCGCGATTGCTGGCCCGACAGCGGTAATGCAGGGAGTTAGGATCAACAGGCAATGGGAGCTTAACGATTCAATTCTATCTTTCCGTGTTGCTTCTGAAATTCCGCAGCCGATTCATCAGACACACTCGTTCTCCAAACCGACAGTGACTCCAGATTGGGCATGGAATTCAAGGACATCAACCACCGCGGCATCGGTGATCAGAGTTCGTGTCAGTGCATGGAATCGCCATCCGGGGCAAACACAATCAGGGGACTGACGTCCCCCGCTCGCCGGGAATCGGCGAGCCGCGAGACGTCAGCCTCCGGTTTTTGCGATTCTGTTGTTCCAGAATCTTCTCGACAATACAAGATTCCAACTGTTTGCAGTGTAGTGTCATTCGCTGGTCAATCGGCTCGGTCGAGTCAACTGGAACGTCCGCGTGCAGAAACGCTATCTGCACGGAGTTTCGGTCGCGTGCTATCTCGCCCGGTATCTGGTCGGCGATCCGATGTCCGACAGGTGACTGTGCTCCGAGGCTGTGAAGAAATTGCAGGATCTGGAATGATAGCATTCCCAGGCGAGTCAATTTTTCTGACGCAGCTCGGGTTCAGAAGATCCTGCTGGTTTCATTCGCATGGACGCAATCCAAATTGCGGAAGAAAATCACTT
>JBBQSE010000048.1:0-27224 GCA_038214195.1 Planctomycetales bacterium | reverse complement strand
GCGGCTAGCGCCTTGCCGCTCATTAAGAAGACAGTCTCCCGTGCCAGTGGAGCCACCGCTTTGATTTTGATCACGCCTTAAACCTCGGTCTCAAACCCTTTTCTCGGCTCGCGGCTGATGAGACTCTGGGCTTGTTCGTCGTCGATGATTTGTTCCGCCTCCGGGTTCCATTGGATCTTGCGATTCAATCGCGCGGCAATTCCTGCCAGGTGGCAGGTGGAGAGCGCGCGATGATGACTGAAGACGTCGGAGATCGGTTCCTTCCCCGCGACGACGGCTTCGAAGAAGTTGCGGAAGTGATCGACGAGCGGTCGGTTCTTGTAAACTTCTTCCAGCGCCCCGTTGGGCAGCGGGTTCTGTTTGAGGTCGTCAACAGGCTGTCCGGTCAGACGGCCGCGATTCACAAAGATGCGGCCTTTTGTGCCTTCAAACAGGATTCCGTTGTCCTGGTCATGGCGAATTTCAATCTCTTTGCCGTCGGCGAAACTTGCCCGGATCAGAAACTCGGTCGCCGTGTTGTACCTCGAATTGTCGGTCGGATATCCGTCCTTGAACGGAACAGGATGCTTCACCATCACCGGGTCCACAGAAATCGGTCCGGTGTCGGTTTTGCCAAGTCCCCAAGTGGCGATGTCAACATGGTGCGCGCCCCAGTCGGTCAGCTTGCCGCCCGAGTATTCATACCACCAGCGAAATTCATAGTGGCAGCGTGACCAGCTTTTCGTTTCTCCATTGTCTCCCGCCAGATAACGGAAGTCTGTTAGTGGGGCTGGGCCCAGCCAGAGGTTCCAATCGAGACTGCTCGGCGCTGCGACGGTCGGAATTTCAGGACTCGTCGGACCACCTCCGATGCTGCAGGTTGCCTTCGTCACATCACCCAGACGGCCCGCGCGAATCAACGCGACGGCTCGAATGAACTGTTCCTCACTCCGCTGCTGAGTCCCGATCTGGACGATGCGTCCTGTCTTGCGAACGACCTCGCAGATTCGACGACCTTCATCGATCGTCAGTGTCATTGGCTTTTCGCAATACACATCCTTGCCTGCCAGCAATGCTTCAATGAGAATCTTTGCATGCCAGTGATCCGGCGTGGAAATGTGAACGATGTCGATATCTTTGTTGTCCAGGATGGCTCCATAATCCGCGTGGCTTGTCGGTTGATTTCCCGTCCATTCTTTGACGAGACCGGCGGCGAGGTCTCGACGAAACGCATCCGCATCACACACTGCCACATAGTCGCCATATTTCTTAAAGTCCGGTGCGGATCCCCACGGTCCATCAAGCCCCGTCGCTTTCTGACACCAGCGACTTCCCGTGCCGATCGCTCCCACACGAGGCCGATCATTGGCCTGAACAAATCCACTCGCCCGCTGACTTCGATTCAGCACGATGGCCGCTCCGGCGAATGCAACGGTACTCCTCAGGGCATGGCGGCGTGAGACGTGTTTTTGTGACATGTTGGAAGTGTCCTGTGTGATTGAATCTGAATGGCGTGACCAACAAACGGTTTACCATCGAGCGGTCAAGAAGTGTCGCTACTGAATCAGCCGCAGAGCGTTAGCTCCCGGTTTTCGCAGAACCGGACGCTAGCGCGTTCCGGCTAATCCGTCAATAATATACCGCTCGATGTTTAGCCGATAGGATCCCGGTGAACAAGCGACAACGCCGCCGTGATTCCACCTCCGACCTCGTGTCAGCCGCTGCTGACAACGCTGTCCTGCGATCGCAATGCGTCCCATGCCACCAAAGCATCGCGAATAGCGCGGACGTCATGGATCCGCAGGACATCCGTCCCAAGTTCTGCCAGGGCCACGGCAATACCGATTGTTCCGGAGGAGTTTTCTTCGACCGCGCGTCCAAGTATTTTTGAAAGGAACCGCTTGCGGGAATGACCAATGAGTACCGGACGCTGCAGCGCATGTTGGATTTGTGGCACGGCCTTTAGCAGCTCCAGATTGTGATCGGCGGTTTTTCCGAAACCAATCCCCGGATCGACGCACATGCGTTCCGGCGGAATTCCGGCCATCAAACAACGATCGACTTGCTGCTGCAGGAATTCGATCACTTCGGCGACCACATTTCCGTACTGTGGATTCTGTTGCATCGTCTGTGGAGTGCCCTGAATGTGCATGACGCAAATTCCGGCGTCGGCTCGACGACAGACTTCCAGCATGTCGCGATCAAACGTAAGCCCGGAAATGTCGTTGACGATCTCTGCGCCTGCATCCAGCGCCTGACGCGCGACGTCCGCTTTGGTTGTATCAATCGAAATTGGAATGCGAAGCTGTCCGGCCAGTTGCCGAATCACGGGGATCGTTCGATTCAGTTCCTCGTCCAGCGAAACTGGCTCAGCGCCGGGCCGAGTCGATTCGCCGCCGATGTCGATGATGTCGGCTCCGTCTTCCGCCATCTGCAGAGCGCGGTCCACGGCAGCATCGATCGCGTTGAACTTGCCACCATCTGAAAAACTGTCCGGCGTCACGTTCAGGATCCCCATCAACGCAGGCAGCCGCGTCCGAGTAATCCCACGTCGGCTCAGAGTCCATGAGAATAGTTGATGACTGACGTGCGCTGCCACGATTACGACCTTACGGAGACTGTTGAGACCGGTGTCATTCTTACTCGTTCGCCAATTCCCGAATCGCGGTTTCGATGTCTTCGCCCGTCGGCACCACAGCGGCCTCAAGCGATGGAGCATAAGGCGTCGGGGCAAACGCACCGTTGACGCGTCGGATCGGAGCGTCCAACTCATCGAACCCACGATCCGCAACCTGAGCCGCGACTTCCGCTCCCAGCCCAAACGCCGCCGGAGTTTCTTCAACAATCAGCAACCGACCCGTCTTTGCCACCGACTGCAAAATCGTTGTCGTATCCAGCGGCGAAATTGTGCGAGGATCGATCAGTTCTACGGAGATGTTCTGCTGCTGCAGCGACTCACACAGACTTAGAGTCATAGGAACCATCCGAGCCAGCGCGACGACCGTCACGTCGGTCCCTTCGCGGACCACACAGGCTTTGCCGAATTCAATTTCGTAGTCTTCTTCCGGCACATGACATTTCGCAGTGAGGATTTCGCGGTGCTCCAGAAACATCACGGGATCGTGACATCGCAGCGATCGCAGCATCAGACCCTTGGCATCATAGGCATTGGAGGGCACCACAACGCGAAGTCCGGGCACCTGAGCGTAGAGAGAATGATAGCTGCCGGAATGATGAGTCGCCGCCGAGTGCCCGATGCCAATGCAGCCGCGAAGCAAAACCGGCATCTTCAATCGACCGCTCGACATGTACTGCATCTTGGCGATTTGATTGATGATTTCTCCGATCGAATCCATGATAAAATCGGCAAACATGAAGTCAATAATCGGGCGCGTCCCTGTCATCGCCGCCCCGCCAGCGAGACCCACGAAGCCGCGTTCGCAAATGGGCGTATCACAAAGTCGTTCCGCCCCAAACCTGTCATACAGCCCCGGCGTCGTGAGAAAATTTCCTCCGCGAATTCCTATGCCTTCGCCCATGACAAAAATGGTCGGATTGCGAGCCATCTCACCCGCCAGCGCTTCGACAGTTGCCTGCGTAAACGAAATCTCACGCGGCGGCGATGGTGCGGGAGGACGAACAGACGACGAAAGAACGCCTGCCGGCGCGGAGGACTCAGCATAAACATGTGTCGTCGCGGAGATCCCTTCCGGATACGGGCTTGTCTCAGCAAACTGCCGTGCCTCGCGTACCATCTCCAGAACTTCCTGCTCGACCTCTTCCATGCGGCTCCGCAGTTTGTCACTCGCCGCAGCTTTGAGACGCACAATTGGACAACGCTTTTTCCATTCATCGACCTCTTCGCGAGTTCGATAGGAAAAGTCTCCCATGCCTTCCGCGTGCGCCCGCGTGCGATATGTCTTGCATTCGATCAGCGTGGCTCCCTGACCTGATCGAGCCCGTGTGACGGCGTCTCCCGCGATGCGTGCGATTTCGACAACGTCGTTGCCATCGACTTCAAATCCCGGCAGCCCGTAACTGGCCGCTCGTCCACCGACCGAAGGCGAACCGCTCGAATACGAAAACGGAACCTCTGTCGCGTATTGGTTGTTTTCACAGATAAACAGCGTCGGCAGTTTCCAGATACTCGCCATATTCAGCGCTTCATGAAACGCACCGTTGTTGACGGCTCCGTCGCCAAAAAATGCGACGGCGACATTTCCGGTTTTCATCAACTTCGCGCTGTATCCGCCGCCGCAGGCCTGCAACATGCAGGGACCAACGATGCCGCTGGTCCCCATCATGCCGATTTCCGGGGAAAACAAATGCATCGAACCGCCTCGCCCGCGCGAACATCCCGTCGCGCGCCCAAAGAGTTCCGCCATCAGCTCTCGCGGTGGCATGCCCTTCGCCAAAGCGTGACCGTGGCCTCGATGAGTACTAAAAACAGTGTCAGCATTTGTCAGATGCGAACATACGCCCGTCGCGATCGCTTCCTGACCGACATACGTATGACACGCCCCGTGAATCAGCCCGCGCTGATGACAGCGGGCCAGTTCTTCCTCCGTCTGGCGGATGATGAACATGGTGCGATAAAGCGAGAGCAACTGGTCGTCGGTCATGGGGGAAGTTTTCAGTTTTCAGTGTTTAGTACGCATTCATCATCCTCGTTCCAGGGCTCCAGCCCTGGAACGCACTGCCCGGAGGCTCTGCCTCCGATCCAACAACTGGAGGCAGGAGTCTCCGCACAGTGTGTTCCGAGGCAGGAGCCTCTGAACAAGTCATTTGTCTTTTGACGGAGTAAACTTCTGCACCGGTTTTCCTTCGTGCCCCGGAGTACCGCCCGCATTCATCGCCGTGTTTCCGCCGTCCATGGGAATGATTGCGCCGGTGATCCATTCTGATGCATCGGACGCCAGCAGGACAGCGAGCCCTTGAATATCCTTCGGTTGCCCGAGCCGTCCGGCGGGAATGCCGCTCAGGAAGCGGCCTTCGAGTTCCGGGTCGTCCTGCATTCGCGACTGCAAGCTGGGATTGACCACCTGTGCCGGCGTCACACAGTTGACTCGCACGCCGCGATGACTCCATTCGGTGCTCAGTTCCCGCGTCATCTGGATCACAGCCCCCATCGCCATGCTGTACGCGATATGACCGCGACCGAGCGCCGTTGTGCTGGCCAGCGATCCGATATTCATGATCGAACCGCGTCCCTGGCTGAGCATCCGACGACCCGCCTCCTGACACATCGCGAAACGGCCCACGACGAGGTTTTGGAGCACCTGATTCAGCTGGGCGATCGTCAGATCTTCCGGCCGAGCCAAAACGCCGTCGCCTGCGATATTCCCGAGAAAATCGACGCGGCCAAATTCGCTGTCAACCTGCCGAAACAACTCGGCAATCGCGTCCGGATCAGACACGTCGGAAGCTGAGGCTATCGCCCTGCGACCCAGTCCTCGAATCTGCTCAGCCGTTGCTTCAGCACCGCACAGATTGCGATCCACAAGCATGACATCCGCGCCAAATTCTGCCAGCGCCAGCGCAGTGGCTTTGCCCAACCCCTGAGCTCCTCCGGAGACGACGGCGACTTTTCCGGAAAGTTCAAACATAGATTTCGTCATCAATGATCTTCCCTATTTTGCATTTCTGTGGTGTTCAGACGCTGACTCTTTCTGCACACCGATCATTAGGATTGCTCCTGTAAACAGGATGCCAGCCATCGACCAAAGTCCGAAACTTCCCAGAATGTTTGGACCAAGGAAGCCGCCGATATTCCCTACCGAATTGATCATGGCAATTCCGCCTGCTGCTGCTGCGCCGGTCAGGAATGACGTCGGCAGTGTCCAGAACACCGGCAGCATACTCATCATACCCGTCTGGGCCAGGCACAACCCAATAAACGCAACAACTGGCGATGGAGCCCACGCAGTCAGACCCCACCCTGCGGCCGCGATCAGTGCTGCTGCCGCCACGTGACCTCGCCGCTCACCAGTGCGGTCCGAACTGATTCCGAAGAGCGTCATTCCAATCACAGAACACAGATGAGGCAATGCACTGAGCAAGCCGATCTGAAACGTCCCGATTCCCTCAAACTGGTCCTTGATCAGCTTCGGGAAGTACGCCCCCCCTGCGTTCGCGCCGACGGCGACCGTGAAATAGATGGCAATGAGCAGCCACACTCGCCATTGCAGGATCGCGCCCAAACGATCTGCGTTATGTCGTTGCTGCCGCTGCTGTTCTTCATGTTTGATGTGATGCGAAAGCCAGTCACGCTCTACTGTCGAAAGCCACGTCGCATCTTCGGGGTAGTCGGTCAGATAACGCAGGGCGACAAAACCAAGGACGACCGATGGAATACCTTCCAACAGGAACAACCACTGCCAGCCGTGCATCCCCAGAACGGTGTCGAGGAACTGCATGATCCCACCCGAGATGGGATTGCCAAACACGCTGGAAAGACCGATGGCTACCATGAAATAGGCCGTCATTTTGGCCCGCTCCCGAGTCGGAAACCAGTAACTCAGGTACAGAATGATGCCCGGAAAGAATCCGGCTTCCGCAACACCCAGCAAAATACGGAGAGAATAAAACGTCCATTGATCACGAACAAACATTGTGCAGCATGAAATCAGCCCCCAGCTGATCATGATTCGCGCAATCCATTTCCTCGCCCCGAAGCGACGCATGAGCAGGTTGCTTGGGAGTTCGAAGACAAGATACCCAAGATAGAAGATTCCATAACCGAGGTTGAACATTGCTTCGCTCAGCCCCAGATCATCCTGCATTTGCAGTCGAGCGAAGCCCAGATTGGCGCGGTCCAGAATATTAAAGACGTACAACAGACAGACAAACGGAATCAACCGCCAGGCCACTTTTGTGAGTGTCGCCTTTTCCAGATTCGTGGGTTCCGGTTCGCCTTCAGTCATCGTTTCCTGCCAGCCAGACAATTCATCGTTAATCGAAAACCACAGAGATCTGTCGCCCGAACGGCAACCAGCGTATGAAGGTTCTGAGTTTACGGCACTTGTAATCGGTTTACCATCAGTCCGCTGACGTAATGCTCTGTCACTCATAGATTGACGGGTGGCCGGGGTTGGAGAGCGCAGCTCGAAACCCCGGGGCTTCCTTCGCTCCGCTCAGTCCAGCCCCGGCCACCCGATCTGTCAAAGCAACATTGACTGAACGCTCGATGCTTACCTGACTGAGAAGAATCGTTAGAATAGCTCGCAATCTGTTTCCGCTTCCTGATTCGAAATCCAACGTGACCTGAAAGCCAAAGACCCGTGTGGTCCTGGAACGAATCTCCTTTCAACGAACACGGTAAGGGCAACTGCCGTGAATAACGGAAAATTACACGTCATACGATGTTCATGCAAAATCATGCTGCTGTTTATTCTGATCGCGCTGACGGGATGTGGTCGTTCTGCACCTCATACGCCGTCCGTTGGAAAACCTGAAAGCAACCCGGACGCGCCGTTTCGAAACGTTGCATCGGAATGGTCGATTGAGTTTAAGGATCAGCCTCGGAACGCCGCCAGCTATCACCTGCCCGCCCTGATGGGATCCGGATGCGCTGTGCTGGACTTCGACCGAAATGGACATCTGGATCTTCTCTTCCTCGCCCACGATTCACTCAATCGAAATGTCGCTTTCTTTAGCCAGGAAGTTGAGGGAACGTTTACAGAGCGAAGCGAGAAACTGGGCCTTCAATCTCTGTCAGGCGCGGGCGTGGCCGTGGGAGATGCCAACAATGATGGCTGGCCGGATCTTTACATTGCTTCGTACGGTCCTGACACTCTCTGGCTGAACGAATCCGGACATGGCTTCCGAAATGTCACCGACAATTGTGGCATTTCCAATGCGCGCTGGGGAACATCGGCCTGCTGGCTGGATTTCGACCGTGATGGATGGCTGGATCTGTTCGTGACAAACTACGTGGATTATGAGGACCGGGCCTGTACGCGTCTTGGCGGCGGCGACCCCGACTTTTGCACACCGGGACTCTTCAACCGGACGGCTGACGTACTGTTTCGAAACGTGACCGGCGAATCCCCCGATGGCGCACTGAGCTTTGTTGATGTTTCAAACAGCACTGGCATTTCAAATGGGTTGTCAGCCGGACTTGGCGTCACCGCGATGGATTTTAACGGTGACAACTGGATCGACATCTACGTTGCCAGCGACCAGCATCCCAATCTGCTGTGGATCAATCAGCAGGGACAATTCACCGACGAAGCCACGATCAGAGGCTGTGATTTGGATTTTCAGGGACGGGCGCAGGCAAGTATGGGAATAGCGCTCGGTGACTTCAGCGGCGATGGCATCGAGGATTTGGTTCTGTCTCATTTGGACGGTGAATCCCATGCCGTCTATCGCCGGGATGCCGCAGGGTATTGTCGCGACATTTGCCGAGAGACGGGCTTTGCCACCGCTACTCGCACTTCAACAGGATTTGGCGTCTGTGCGGTTGACTTTGATTTCGATGGCATTTGCGAGGTCCTGACCGTCAATGGTCGAGTCCAAAGGCCAGGCAAGAGACCGTTGGCACCGGCAGATTTCTGGAAACCTTATCAACAGCCATGTCAATTGCTGAAGACTGATCGGCGTGACGGCCCGTGGAAGGCTTATGACGTACTTGGCGGCGAGCCGCATCTCGCTCGCGGACTTGCAATTGGAGATCTTGATCGCGATGGTGACCCAGACGCGGTGGTCTCAACGGTTGGTGAGTCCGTGATCGTATTGCGAAACGATTTCGTTTCGGCCAGGCCAGGATTGGCGGTGAGAATTGTCGATCCGAAATTGTCCGGTCGGAGTTGCCCCGGCGCAAAAATCTCACTGGATACTGATGACGGACCTCTAGAACATACGTTTCAGCCGTGTCAAAGCTCGATGAGCAGTCACGCGGATGAACTTTTTTTGGCGATGCCGTCCGGGTCAGCGACTTTGACGCTGAGCGTGATCTGGCCGCATGGCGACATGCGGCCGGAGCGATTTTCGTTTGCGCGCGGCAATGACGCTCCGATCGTCATCGAACGCGGCGAGGGAATTGTTGAATAGCAGCTTGAGGATTCAACGTACATGGCCTTTCGGTTTCTGACAATCATCGCCCTTACCATGCTGATCGCTGCCTGCCAGCCGGCGATTGAAGTGCCCGCAGTGCCGAAGCCGGATCTTTCTGGCGCTTACGTTGAGGTGCGCGAGTTCCTCAATGAAAAACGGTTCGCAGTTGAGGCGGCACCAACTACGGCTAATGCCTGGGGCGAATACGGGATGGCACTCGACGCGCACGAGTACTCGGACGAGGCGATTCAGTGTTACGACATTGCCGCTCAACTGAAGCCCGATCAATTAAGATGGAAATACCTGCTTGCTCTCAAGATCCGACACCAAACGCCGGACAAGGCTGAGATATTGCTGGCTCAAATTACAAAGTCGCCGAAAGCGACTTTGGCTGCGATGATCTGCCATGCGGATGTGCTTTCGGAACTTGGACGCGACGACGACGCACGCCAATTGCTGGCGAATGCGGACGCCGCATTTCCCGGCCAGCCAGCGGTACTGTTCCGGCAGGCCAACCTCGCGTTCCAAGAAGGCAAGGTTGAGTTCGCTCGTGAAAAGCTGAAGTCGATTGCGACTGATTTTGGTGAGACGGTTCGATTGCAGAGTCGTCTTTCGGCTATCGGCAAAAACGTACAGTCTGCCCCGAGTGTTTCGGCAGACGAATTGCCAGGCGTCGATCAAACGATCGTGGATCATGATCTCGCCGCAGTGCTGAACTGTCGTCGAGATCCACTGTGGGAAGGAAAACGGGCTGCGGATCGTGCCAAAGCAGGTGATCAACTGAGCCTGATGACGCTTGCGACTCTGGTCAAAAAACATCCCGAACTGATTGAGAATCGAATCCAGCTTGCGTTTCTGCTGGCTGAACACGGTGATCGCGAACTCGCCGAACAAATGATCGCCGAAGGGCTGGAGTTGACGCCTGGCGATTCCCGACTTCTGGCGGGCCAGGCCGTACTCGCGATGCTGGATGCTGAGTGGACCGTCGCGGAAGAAAGACTTGGGCGGCTCTTGAAAGCGTTCCCTGATCACGAAGCCGGATGGAGCGATTTGGCATTTGTGCTCGAACAGTTGTCGCGACCCGTTGAGGCGATCGACGCTTATGACAGGGCTGTCAAATTGTCTCCGGCGGACGGTGAGCTCATTCAGCGTCGAAAAACGGTACTGGAGTCCATCGAAAAAGGCCGACTTCCGTAGAAGTCGGCCTTGAGGGTAAGCACAAATTGAACGTGACAGGTGGCGTCTTAGGCGAGCGTCAGATGGTTTCATGCCGACAAAGAAGCCCGGCTTCTTGAAGAAGCCGGGCTTCTGGTGGTAAATCGTTTTCTCGCGCTCGACTTAGAACTCACCAACGACCGCACCGTCGCCCACTGAACCAAGCCTTTGGAATAGCGTGGTATCAATATTCTCGCTAAGGAATCGAGTCGATCCGTCCGCCAGACAGATCTGCGTTCCGCCCACATGGAAACTTGCCATGTTTTCCCACCGACAGTTGGTGCATGTTCCATCGTAACCGGCTGCACAGGACGCGCTGTTGTGGATGGCGTTGATGGGCATGTTTGTGCCCGTCGAAATTTCCCACCGCATGCCACGCCAGTCCTGGGGTGTTGTCATCGCGTTCTTGCATTTTGGCTGAAAGCCTCGCACTTCGCCGTGCATGATTTGGTTTGACGATCCGTCAGTGATGTCGCGGAGACCCGCGTTTGAGTCATAATACGATACACCCCTGTACTGCGTATTCGTTGTGTCGCCAATCGCCCACATATGTCGAGCGCGTCCCCCAGGAGGTTCCTGTGCGCCCCAGCCGACGATGAAATAGTGAATAATATGAAATTGGTTGCTGTTCTTGGTATTTGCCCCAAGCGGATTTGATGGGCACAGATACGCCGTATACACGTTGCCGAGGGCACTGAGATTTCCAATAGGAGTACCGGCTGAATTGGTCGTTGCATCGTACCTGTAAGAGAAGTCGATCGACTTGTAGACATTCCCCTGCTCAATGTACGGCAACAGGTAAAGTGCCCAGTTTCCTGCCTGATCACCCCAGTCGCTATTGCCACTGGAGAGGAATGCCTGCGTGTGACATTCAGACATTGGAAACCTGTTGTAAACGTCGTGGTAATTATGCATTGCAAGTCCGATCTGTTTCAGACTGTTCTTGCACTGTGTACGGCGAGCCGCCTCACGGGCCTGTTGAACGGCCGGCAGTAAAAGGGCAATGAGAATCGCAATGATGGCAATCACCACCAGCAATTCAATCAGCGTGAACCCATTGCGGATCCAGCCAGGTCGATTTTTCATGACCATGTCTCCTGAAAAACAAAAAGGACGAAATCAAATAACCAATAAGTTTGGTGAGAATTCCCACCGCATTTTAATCGGCGCTGGCTTGCAGCAGAAGGTCATTTACACCCTCAGCCGGGACCGTAGCCTTGAGCGTTGTCGTTGATGAATCTTCAAATCGGATGTTTACGGTGCAGTCGCCTGAGGCCTTTGGTGGCGCTGGTGGTGCCTTGCCGGATGCTGATGAGCCGAATCCATCTGCAGTAACCGGGACTTCTGAATTGCTGCTTCTGCCCTGAAGACTCCACGGACATTTAACAAGAACCTTATGGCTGCCGATAACCGCTCCGGCGCGTCCTGTGGCTGTTGACAGAATGAAACTGCCATCTGCGCCCGTTACTCCCGTTGACATCGGTCCGGTCGTTCCTGCGGTATTATCGGGATGGAATTCCACGGTAAGTCCCGCTTGCGGCTTACCGTCAACCATCACTTTTCCGCCAACCACTGCCAGTGAAGGCGCGTCTGAGGGGCCACCACAGCCACTCAGCAGAACAACGTTGCCCAATAACAGAAAAAAAGCACGAAATGACTTCATCGGTGAAACCCAGCAAAACAGATTGACGAATGTTCATTTAACATTAATCGGATGGAGTACGACTCTCAAGATCCTCAACTATGAAATTTAGGCCATTTGCCGGAATTTTCCGGGTCTGACGGCGGCCCGAGGGCCAAAAAATCAGCACTTCCACAGACTCGTCACTGGAAACCGCCCAAACCTGGCGATTTGAACCATCTGACACGTAGCTTCCACCGCCCGTCAGCAGTCTCACTGAATGTTCAATTTCTATGTACGCCCCCATGGCTGAACGGTTTGCTGACCTGCCGACAAGCTCTATGGCAACCCAGTTTCGATTGCACGGAGTGGTGTTATGAAGAACGGCAACAGGCTCGTTGGAGTGTGCGACGACCAAATCCATACGACCATCGTTGTCCAGATCGCCCGAGGCCAAGCCGCGTCCCATATGAAGAGTTGTTCCATAGTCGCCTGTTTGTGAAGCCACATTTCGAAAGCCTTTGCCGTTCATGTTTTCGTACACAAGTGGCAACTGCTGTGCTCTGGATGTGCCGGATTCATACATCACGTGTCCGTTCGCGGCAAAAATGTCCTGATCGCCATCCAGGTCTGCGTCCAGCGCCGCAGTTCCAAAACCGACATACAGGCGTCCCGCCGACGCGATTCCTCGAATCGTACTGACATGCTGAAAGATGCCGGCGGCCCGACTCTCGTACATCGCAAAACTCTGGTTCTCGTAGTTTGAAACCCAGATGTCCGGAAGTCCGTCAGAATTGAAGTCGGCGAATTCGACTCCCATGCTGCCTTCGGCTTCCATCGTGGAACCAAGCGCGCAGCCAGCAAACAGCGCCTTTTCCTCAAAGCGTCCGCCGCCATCATTGAGATACAGAAAATTCGCGTTTGTGTCATTGGCGATGTAGAGGTCTGTATCGCCATCGAGATCCACGTCTCCCGAAATCACGGCAAGACCCTTACCGCCTTCGCTTAGTCCGGCCATTTGGGACACGTCACGAAAGGTCCCATCACCATTGTTATCGAAGAGCCAGTCTGAAATCGCGTCAAACCGTCCCGGAGGACACACGTCCCGATGTCCCTTGACCACACATTCAGGGCTATTCGCGGGGTCCCAGTCGACATAATTCACGATGTAAAATTCCAGGTCGCCATCGTTGTCCGCATCCAGAAACGCGGAACTTGTGGACCAGGATGTTTGTGGGAGCTTCGCATCCGCAGTCACATTCTCAAAGGTGCCGTCACCGCAGTTTCTGAACAACTGCGCTGATTTGAAACCTGTGATCAGGACGTCGTCAAAGCCATCGTTGTTCCAGTCTCCGACGGAAACACCATGCGTGTACGCATCTCCAGACGACAGACCGCACGCTGCTTCGACGCGATGAAACTGGAGAGTGCCGGACTGTCGAAAGACACCACATTCATTGCCTTTCGGAAGGCCATCGGTATCAAAAGTTCCGCCGCCCATGGCGATGATGTCCAACGAGCCATCGTGGTCGAGGTCGAAGACCGCCACGCCAGTGCCCAAGCTTTCCAGGATGGTGAATCGCCCTGCTTCCTGGCCATTCTTCGGAACAAAGTGTACTCCACATTGCGGGGCAATGTCTTCAAACCGAATGACCGACTCCGGATGCGGAACGGCGTTCTGACTCAAAGCGAGCGACTTCTGCGACTGAGGATCGCGCGTTCTTGGTTTGTCAGAGACGTTGCCGCAACCTGAAGTGATTATCGCGACAAGAACCGTAAGGCACCACAGGAACCGTTGTGAATTGATGTAGATGGGGTTACCAGCGGCAGTCGGTCTGTGGGACTGGGGCTTGATGAACAGATTATCGTGTGATTTCGAAACTGTCATCAGTTGCCTTCGCTTTTCCGTCTGTGGAACTCGGCTTTCTGATGATCACCTTCCTGTTCATAATGTTCCGCCAGCAGGGCGTGAGTCGGTTTGTGATCCGGAGCGAATTCCAGCACGCTGCGGAGCCATGCAAGTCCATCGCGGCGAGACTTCCACTTCCAGGTGATCTGGCCCACTTGAAATCGTGTCTCCACATCCTCGGGATGCGCGACCACTTCCTGCGTTAGACGCGACAATTCGCGCAACGCCTTTGTTCCCTGATCAACCAGACGAAAGTGTCCCTGTGCCTCCTTTTCATGTCCGTCATTTCGCAGCGCCTGAGCGTAGGCGTAACGAATCTCGGTATTCTCCGGCTCTTTCTCAAGCACCCGAGCCAAAGACATGATTGCGCCTTTATTGTCTGCCCGCATCAGTTGCAATCGGCCCATCTCGGCCAGAAGCCGTATGTTCGATGGGTTGTTTTTCGAAGCCGTCTCAAGAATCTGTAACGCTTCGTCGAGTCTGCCCTGCTGGGCCACACAGTGCGCGTTCGAGGCGATGACATCAGGCGTTTTTGCGGTTTCAGCTGACACGAGTCGCAGCTGCTCTTCGGCCTCGTCAAATCTCAATTGTTTCATCAGCGCCTCGGCGAGTTTCACGCGGGCCTCGTCGAGCGTTGGGTCGATTTGCAGCGCCTTGAGATAAAGCTCTTCGGCTTTTTTCCACTGGAGCAGTTGAGCGGTAATTGTTCCTTCGATCACATCGGGACCGGGATCATCTGGAAAATCTTTTCGCCAGCCGTTCAGGATTGTGGACACTTCTTCCAGGCGAAATCGCGCTAGCAGAAAATTGACGTACGAGCGACAAATCTCGGGACCATCCGAACCTGCTGTTTCGAACAGCGTCGCCCATCGGTTCTCGACCATGTCGAATTGTCCAGTCTGAGCCTGCGCAAGTGTTTGCTGGTACTCAAGATCAGTGACGTCCCAGCCAAGTTCATTTGCGTGTCTGAGATGGGATTCCACCTGCTCGAAGTTCAGAGCACGTCGGCTCACGATTGCAGACAAGTAGTGCCATTCCGCGTTTTTTGGCCAGGACCATTCCGCAAGATTTAGCCAGGTTTCCGCAGAGTTCTGTTGACGGTATTCAATCGCCAGTCGAGCGCGCCAAAGCCCCACCTGAAACAGCAGAGCGCCGGTCGCGACGATCAGCGTCAGCAGAATGCTCGACCATGTCACGATTCGTCGATAGCCACGTTTTGCGCCTGGACGCCGTCGAGAACTGATTTCCGGTGTTAGTGTTTCGATTGTCATCACTACTAAGACTGTCCCAAGTTTGAACGATCGACAGTCGAACTACGGATTGTCGAGACTATCAATATGACCTGGCCCAGGTTGCACGCCTTTTCCTTCTGTAATCAGATAATGCGCGTTCGCGGACAGTGCGTCAAATTGCTGCGTTTCCCCTGAGGGCCATTGGATTTCCAGATGATCAATCTGATCCGAGGATTGCAGTCCGAAAACGACTTCAGCAGGACTTTGACCAAGGAAACTATTGGCCGCCTGCATTTCGCGATAGATTTTTCTCCCTGCAACGACGGCCGTGAGTTTTGCGCCGATTCCAGGTGCGTTGGACGCCGTGCCGCGTAGTGAGATCTTCACGGAATTTGCGGCAGGAAACTTGTTGATGAACAGCCGCAGTGGACCGCCGCCACTGCTGCGGATCAGAAGGTCCGCCATGCCATCCTCGTTGAAGTCCGCCCCGACAACGGACCGTGAATCACTGTCCAGGTCAGCACCGCCCGACGCATGTGACAGGTCGGCAAATTTCTCGTCGCGAGTGTTCAAGAAGACTCGGTTCCGTTCATAAGCACTCATATTATGTTCTGTCGCCTGCCATGGATTTTCGAGCCAGAATTCTCCGAGTTCCTGATCGAGATCGCCCGCAGCGGGACAAGTCGCCTTTTGGTCGAGAGGCTGTGTCACGACAGCCTGCCAGATACAGCGTCAGCCATCGGGCTTTCCGCGTTCCTCAGACTTGAACCCTGCGGTCGCATACAAGTCCAGCCAGCCATCGTTGTCGAGATCGACAAAGGCGGGACCGTAGGCCCAGCCGACGTTTGAAAACATGTCGCGTTCCGGCACGATTCGAAAAGTCTCGTCACCATTCGCGGCGTACAATCGACTGCCGCGAGTGCCTTCTTCCAGCTTGCGATACAACTCCTCGGGATATCCGTTCGGATCAACATTGGCCAGGATCCGGTTGCCTGCCTTCGAGTACATGTTGGCCACGTACAAGTCCGTCCGTCCGTCGTTGTTAAAGTCTCCGGCGGCAACACCCATCGAGAATCCTCCGAAGATCGGATCGATGGCCTTTTCGTCAAATCGCCCACCGCCTTTGTTCACGAGGAGCGAGTTGACACCAAATTCATTGATCGCAAAAACATCCAGCAGATTGTCGCTATTAGCATGCAGCCACATGGCGGAAAAGCATGACGATCCACTCGCGCCGGCATTCGCTTTGGTGGTCACATCTTCGAACTGCCAGTTGCCAAGATTCCGCAGGAGGACGTTGTCGATTCCCAGTCCGCCGTCGATCCACTTGACTCGCGACTGTTGTGACTGGCCAACTCGATAGGCCGACGTGTGGCAGACATAGAGATCCAGCAGCCCATCCGCGTCGTAATCGGCAACTGCGTAGCCGACTGCGGGAGTCAATGGAATATTGGATTTTGAGGTCACGTCCTGAAACCGACCATTGCCGAGATTCTCATAGAGCTTGTCTTCAACGATGAGATCATCATCTCCGTCATTGTCCAGATCAGCCCAGCAGCTTAAAGCCCATGCTCGGTGTTTCGAACCTGGATCAATGCCACATTCAGCCGTGACATCTGTGAACGTCCCGTCTCCCGCGCCCCGATACAGGCGGTTTCCGTCTGCCTGATCATCCACAAAGACATCAAGATGGCCGTCCAGGTCATAGTCGGTCACGTAAACTCCACCGGTATTTGGAATGAACGGCTTGTTCTTCCAGTTGTCGTAGCGAGTTGGACTCACAAGGCCGCAAGTGTCGGTCGTTTCGGTGAAGTATTCCTGATTCGCGACAAGGTGCAGTGTGCTAAGCACACTCACTTCGGAGAGCTGATTTGTCTGATCTGCTATTTCATCATTCAGCTGCGTCAATCGGACACGCAGTTCAATTTCAGTTTCTACTGGTCCGGTGGAATTTGAGCCACAAATGCGTAGCCGCCAGACGGACGTCCAGGCTCCGGAGAAGTCTGCACCTTCTGGCGTCAGTCGCACAAGTCCAAGACTTGAACTGCATTTTGTAAAGACCTGCCGCTGCGCGGTGAGCCATTCCAGAAACGATTCTCGTGAGCCCGTCGTCAGGTCTTCGGTCGAAAACAGTTCATTCGAAAACGTTGCGGTGTCACTTGCGACTGACTTGCCGTCGCGCTGCACTGAGTCTGGTATCTGCGCGACACACCCTTCGCTCAACATCGTCTTCCAAAATGACAAGCTGCCATCATTCAGCGATGACTTCAGTTTTGGGAAGACCGTGGCTTCAATCACGAATCCGAGGTGTTCGATGTCCCAAACGCGTTTCCTGACATCGTCGGGCAGCATTTGCCGGGGACTCGATGTTGAGTTCGACGTCTTTGCCACGTTGCCGCTCGGGACGTCGGTTGAAGACCGACCGCATCCCGAGATGACCAGCACGGACAGCAGTAAACAGGCCAAACAACCACAATGCTCACGTCTACTGCGGAATGATCCAAATCCTTGTTCTTGCGCGAAATTCGACAGGGGAACGGCAGCGATCAATCGCTGGACTGTTTCAGGATACCTCTTTCGAGTGGGTGAATAAGTTTTGATCGGAGACATAGAAGTCATTTGTGGAAGGCCGGAGAATTGTCAACTTCATACGACTCAGAGTTCTGTGAAAACCGGGAGCTAGCGCTCTGCGGCTGATTTCTCGATTCTAGCCGCACGAAGTATGACGGGGCTGGACATCTGGACCGGGGATTATAGCCATATCGAAAGTGATTCGCCAAAGGATTGTTTGACGGAACTGCCGTCAATCGGCCCGTCAATACAAAACAATCGCCCGGCCCGGTCCGGCATGGCAGTCGCGAATGCGAATCGGAGCGAACAGAAAATATCCGTTCGCGGGGATGCCGCCCACGTTACTCAGGAATTCCACGCCGACCATATCGTTGCCTCCAAGCGCCCAATACGTCATCGCGGCACGCCGAGGATCAACTCCGCCCAGATCCGGTGCGTCCGTTGCCACGCAGCGAATTCCTTTGCTGTGGAGATAATTGATCGCGTCGGGGCCTGGCGCGGGCCAGCCCTCAGATTTTCCGGTCAGCGGGTCGAGCCAGACACCCTTGTCGTCGGGACTCGGCTTAAAATGCTCGTCGATATGCCCGGTGTGAAACACGACAATCTGCCCCGGCTGAAACGCGCCGTGAGCAGCTTCGTTCGCCGTCAGTAACTCAACCGTGATCTCTGGTGAGACTGGCCAGGCCGATTGCTGCGATGTTCCGACCAGACTCCGCACATCGACAACGCGTGCTTCGCCGCAAGTCCAGTCGAGAGGCACCTTGTCGGTTGTTCGCGAACTGGATCCTCGCTTGCCGTACTTCGCTTCATACTCCGCCAGCCAACTGCGTGCTTCGGGAGAGTATTCAACCTCAGTACCTTCCGACGGCAGTGCGAATGATGGAGTCACAAGATGCGTCCCCGCCGTCGCATCCATCAGATGCGTGTGATGCCACATGTCCAGATCGGGTGAATACAGAAAATCGACCTTCACATAGACCTGACGATGTCGTCCCGCGAGCGAACCCGGATTTGTAACCGGCAGATTCATTGCCAGCGTCGGCGACAAATCGATGGCACGTTTGTTTCGCGCCGAATCAATGAGTCGCGCCGGCAGGTCACCGCCCACGACGGCGAAGGCACGTGTTTCGGAATACGGCCCATCCGCATGCTTCGGCCCCAGCATGCAATAGAACGCACCGGTCGCCGGGAGCTTGCCGAGATTCGTTGCGCCTTCGGTCCAGATCATTCCATGCCGCAGTCCGGCGTAGTGCGTGGGTTCCGCCAGATTTGGCATCGGTCCCATGCTGGCGCTGTCCGTGCCGAGCGTCATGACGCCACGCGTCGCCAGAAATTCCATCGTCTCGGGATTCGGATCCGGATAGCCCGGTGCCTTCCGATCGACGACATCCGCGATGTACCGAGTCCCATCTGGAAACGGACGATAATACTTGTCTGAATAGTCGCTGCGAAACAGGACGACGTCACCAAACTTCAGTTTTCGATGCTGCTGTTCGAAGCGTTCGACATGAGATGGCTCAACCAGCGGGCTGACTCCATTCGGTGCCTGATCGAGCAGGTCCCGCACATCGACAACGCAGGCTTCACCGCCAAACTGCCACGCTTCAATCTTGTCTGTGTACGCGAGGCCAAACGGACCCGATTTTTCCCGCTTCAATTCTGGTCGTACAACAGAATGCGGCGGCACGTCGAGCTGCGTTCCCGTATTGCCGTCGATGATCAAAACGTCGATGTTGTACGGACTGTTCGGCCCGATCGATTGTTCATGAATCAGCTGAAATCGAGGAAACGGATGCGTCGGCCATGTGGCGGGATACTCCGGCGCAACAAGAAGCGAGCAATCAATAAACTGTGTCGGAGAATTTGTTGGTTCCTGCGCTGTTGCCAGGCTGCAAAACACGGCGATTGCCGCAAATGTTGCAAACATACTTCCCGATCGTCGCAATCTCGCCATACAATCATCTCCACCCTGAAAAGAATGCCGCAGTCTACTTTGATCGAACCACTTCCGACACGATCGCAGGCAGTTGATCATTGAAAATCGTGGTGAATGAGGGATTCCGCATGACGACCAATCCGATTTTCAACTTCACCCGACGCAGCCTGATCCAGTTGGGCGGCACCAGTTATCTGGGCCTGAATCTCGGTGGACTGCTGGGGGCTCAGGCGGCTGGTGCCGAACTGCCGTCAGTGAAGTCGATTCGCTCGTGCATCCTGCTGTTTTACTACGGCGGCCCGAGTCATCTCGACACGTACGACATGAAACCCGATGCGCCAGCGGAAGTACGCGGCTCGTTTCAATCAATCTCCACGTCGGTGCCGGGACTGCAGATTTGCGAACACCTGCCGCGAATGGCTCGCGTGATGGACAAGGTCGGAATCGTTCGCAGTGTGCATCACAGCGCCAGCCTGCACGATTCGGCTTCCATCCATGCTCTGACCGGTCGACCGCTGGAAGGACCGGATCGCGAATTGTTCGCTCCGATTCCGCAGTTCTATCCCAGCTATGGAAGCGCGTTCTCGTATCTAAAGCGTGCGGGAGCGTACGACGTCCCGTTTGCATCGCTGCCGTATGTCTTTCAAAACGTAATTCCGACGCCGTGCCAGGGAGGAGGCTTCCTTGGCAGCGCCTGGGATCCGTTGCTGATCGATGTCGATCCCAATCAGAAAATATATCCAGTGGATGCTCTTCGCCCGCAACCGGGCATGGATACCGCGCGGCTTCAGAAACGACGCGGGTTACTGGACACACTGACTGATATTTCAAGTAACGAAACACCACTCAACAAGTACTACGACAAAGCGTTTCATCTGCTGCAGTCGGAATCGATTCGCAACGCGATGGATATTACGCAGGAGCCCGAAACCGTGCGTCAGCGATACGGTTACGGCGCGATTCCCGCAGCCAGCGGCGAAGTCAACGGTGGCGGTGGTGAACCTGGATTCGCGCGGCAGATGCGAGGCCAGAACCTGCTTCTTGCTCGCCGACTTGTGGAAGCTGGAGTCCCCTTTGTTAACGTCTATGACTGCAAGCAACAGGGCCAGAACTGGGACGCGCATGCGAACTGCGAAAGCCAGCACAAGAACTTTCTGTTGCCTCCGGCCGATCAGGCGTTGTCGGCGTTAATCGAAGATCTTGATCAGCGAGGATTGCTGGATTCGACACTCATCGTCGCTACGGGCGAATTTGGAAGAACCCCAACGATCAACGCAAATGCGGGGCGAGACCACTGGCCTCACTGTTATTCAGTACTGTTCGCCGGTGGCGGCGTCCGAGGCGGGGCGACGTTTGGCTCCAGCGACAAACTGGGAAGTCATCCCGACACAGATCCGGTCACTCCCGGCGACATCGCAGCCACGATCTTCTGGCGCTTCGGAATCGATCACGCCGCCGCGATCCACGATCAGACCGGCCGACCTCATCGCCTCACAACGGGCGAGCCAATCCGGCAACTGTTCTAAAACAGCTCATTGAAGAACGATTGCATTGCCTTCCACGATCGCTTGTCGGCTTTTTCGTTGTAAGCGGCACCGCGAGAGTTGTCGTTGCCAGCCATCGGCTGTGTGAATGAATGAACCGCGCCGGAGTAGCTGATCATCTGCCAGTCGATGCCTGCCGTATTCAGTTCGGACTTGAAGGCATCGATGTCCTTTGCCGGAACGAAGGGATCATCCGCTCCATGACAGATCAGCAATTTGGCTTTGATGTTCTTGCCGTCTTCAGGCTGAGGAGAATCGAGTCCGCCGTGGAAGCTGACAACGCCGGAAATCTCCGCGCCGCTACGAGCCAGCTCGAGTGCCCCGGTCCCACCGAAGCAGTAGCCGATCGCTGCGATCTTGTCCTTTGCGACGCCTTTTTGAGCGCGAAGCTGATCCAGTCCCAGATTCAATCGGCGACGGTACAGTTCTCGATCGGCCTTGTACTTGCCTGACAACTGACTGGCCTCCTGCATTGACGCAGGACGAATGCCCTTGCCGTAGACATCCACGGCAAAAGCCACATAGCCGAGTTCCGCCAACTGTTTGCAGCGGCTTTTTTCGTAGTCCGTCAGTCCCAACCATTGATGCACGACCAGAACGCCGGGGGCTTCTTTATCGACTTTCGCCGGATCCCATGCGACGAACCCTTCGAGCGCGACGTCTCCATCACTGTATTCGACGACTTGTGTCCTGATTTCCGCTCGCACCTGACACGTCCAGACTGCAAAAGCTAAAGCAACCAACATGATTCGCATGAGTTCCACCCTCAATTTTCTGAGCCTCAGACACTGCCCCCGTGGCGAGGTCTGAGTTGTGACTCACAATTCTGTCATGTGCGGGGCGCGCTCGCAAGCGAGGCCACGGATTCAATTGGCGTCGCTGCGCGGCATGCATCAGGTGAAAATGAATGCCTCCAGTCTTGATGTTTTCATGTTGGCTTACCGGTATGACAGTTGGGAAATACTATCGAGTCGTATAGCCGCCATTGGCAAATATCGTCTGGCCGGTGATCCACCATCCTTCGGTCACAAGAAAACGAACCAGCGGAGCAATATCCCTGATATCGGTCAGACCGCCCAGTGCAGATGCCGATTTGTGGTACGCGACGGCTTCCTCGGACTCTTGACCGTAGAAGAACGGCGTATCCATCGGACCGGGGGCGACGGCAGTCACAGAAATGCCTTTCGAACCCAACTCTTTGGCGGCGCTTCGAGTGAAATGATCCACGGCCGCTTTCGATCCCGCATAGGTCGAGTACAGTCCCGTGAAAGCGGCAAGCAACGACGTGACGATCGTGCAGATCTTTCCGTTGTCATTTAGGTTCTTCGCCGCTTCCTGGAGGAAAAAGAAAGCTGATTTTGTGTTCGCCGCGAACATCCTGTCGTATTCCTCCTCGGTCGTCTCGACGATCGCCTTCTTGAGAACCATGCCGACCGTATTGATGGCGATGTCAACCGCTCCCAGTTGCTTCTCGGCTTCTGTGAACAGTCGGGTGCATTCGGAGACCTGGCTAAGGTCAGCCTGGACGATGCACGTTTTCGCCCCGTATTTCTGAACCGCTGCCGCCGTTTTCTCCGCTTCAGCTTTCGACGAGTCGCTGTGGTGGTGGATGGCGACTCCTGAAACGCCGCGTTCGGCAAAATCACGTGCAATCAGACCGCCGAGGTTTTTGGCACCTCCGGCAATGACAACGACTTTCTTTTCGAGACTATGTTTCGGCATGTTTTTTCTCCTTCGAAGCTGTGGGCACAAATCGTGTGTGCGAACATTATCACGACAGACTTTCGTTCCGCTTTCAAATTCTCACGAGGCATGTGAGAATTGTCGGTGGCGTAAACAAAGGAACATTTTCTCATGTCTGCTGCCTCGATGAATCCACCGAACTTCACAAATTCCGTCAACCGCATCGGTTCGGGAAGCCCAGCCGTCGTGCATTTTCAATCGCGATTCGTCTGGCCTGAACTCGCATGCTTAGTGTCGCAGGAATGCATTGCCCGTCCTACTGATTGGCGTATCGAAGACACTTCCAACCACACCGTCATTGTTCACCTTGGCGGCGAAATGACGGAATTGGCAACGGAACTCGAAGGACGCCATGGGAGCATCGGTCCGGCAACGCCGGGGGAAATTTGGACCGTGCCTGCGGGACGGGCGTATGCCAGCTATGCCAAAGGAGGCGACATCATGTTCGCAGTACTCTCACTGCCGGCGTCAAGCGAGGTCGTTGTGAATCGCGATCTCGTGCATCTTGCGGGACACCGTGACGATTCCCTTCACGGCCGCGTGCGAGAACTGATCCGTCATGCATCAGTATCCGACGACGTGTCCCAGATGGAAGCGGAATCATGCGCAGGACGGTTAGCGGAGTGGGTGGCGAATTCTTATTGTCCGAGAAGACGCGAATTCAGGCGTCGGACAAGTCCCCTTGGCTCTCAACAAGCCAGGCTGGTTCGCGAGTATATAGGAGACAACCTTTCCCGGCGGATCACACTCGACGATCTGGCCGAAGTGGTGGGCATGACGAAGAACCAATTGCTGATCGTGTTCCGCAATACGTTTCACATTACGCCGGCTCAGTATGTGATCGACCAACGGTTGCGCCGTGCCCAGTGGCTCTTGCTTTACACTCGGCTCGACATCACCCGCATCGCATTGGAGTCAGGTTTCTCCAGCCACAGTCATTTGACGAGTAGTTTTACGCGGCGGTATGGTCGTACCCCCAGTCAATTCCGAAACAACATGTCTCATCCTGATGAGCACTTGCAGGCATTGCGGGATTGAGAAGGAGCCCAACGATTACACCACGCGGAAATCGAGCGCCACACTCCAGATACTGGCCGTTCCTGCACTGTCGAACGCACGGACCCAGGCGCGATACAAACCGGTTTGCAGCGCGGTTGTCGGCTTGAACGTGTTTGTCGCGATGTTCGTCAGGTGAATCACTTTGGAAGCAGCTCCTACTTTATCAATCCACAATTCATAGCGAACTGCACCACTGCTGGCTGTCCAGTTGAACGTTGGTATGATGTTCGTCGCAGCCACGGGAGATGTCAGCGTCGGACGGGCAATGGACTTGACTGTGAAATCCAGCGGCGCGGACCACTTGCCGGTGACCGTTGTACCCACCGCCTGAACCCAGACACGGTAGTCGCCATCGGGGAACACATTGGAAAATGTCAATGAGGTTCCTTTGGCGTTTTGTTCGCGGACAAAAAACCCGGTGGCTTTGTTGGAAACCCAGACGTCGTAACGCTCAGCGCCAGCGACGGGATTCCATGTAAACTTTGGCATCACAGTGGTGAGCGTCGCGGCGGGGCCGGTGACTTTGGCGGCACTTTCCACCTTGAAATTAACCGGGCTGCTCCACGAAGTGAGTTTGCCCTGAGAATCCATCGCGCGGACCCAGTAGCGGTAGTTGCCCAGTTTCAGACTCGTCGGAACTGGCAGAGATGTCGCGTTCGTCTGATCGACGCTGGTGACTCGCTGGCTGCCACCGGTCACCGAAAGATCGGACAACCAGACCTCGTACGTCGCCGCTCCAGTGACAGGATTCCAGTGCAGGGTCGGCTTGGCCGTGTCGGTCGAAGACGCCGTCTTGAGTGCCGGGATCGTCAGGATCGTGTAGTCGAAGCCATCCGACCATTGCCCCTTCATGTCCGCCGTGTTGCCGCGGACCCAGTAGCGATAAGAGCCGGGCGGAAGACTCGATAAACCGGAGTACTGCGATGTCGTCAAATTCGAAACATTGGCGAGCACAGCTCCGGTTTGCACGTTGATGAGTCTAAGGTCATACGAGGTCACGTTGGGAATGTCGGCCCAGTCGAATGTTGGCTTAGAATTCAAGCTGACACCCTGAACCTGCAGTGCCGCAGGCTGCGGCGCGACGTTGAAGGCCAGCGGCTGACTCCAGGGACCCGCCACGCCGCCAGCATTCACGGATCGCACCCAGACACGATGCGATCCGAGATTCAGGTCTCCCGGAAGAGTAATCGATGTGCCAGGAACATTTTGATTCCTGTACACGACGCCCACGTTTCCGGAAATCTGGCTCACCCAAATGTCATAGCGTGCCGCGTTGGTGACAGTCGTCCAGGAAATCGTTGGTCGCAAGCCGGTAGTTCCGGACGTTGGCGTCAACAGAGTTGGAAACGTCGCCGTAGTCGTACCGGCTGTCGTGGGCAGTTCAAGGAAGTTGTAGCCTGTGCCCACTCCGCCAATCGGCAGTGCGATGGCGGAGAAGATGTCGTCAAGAACCCGATCCGGCAGGATATCACCAGCCTGTTCAGCCCCATCGACGCGACCTTTGGGCTGCGTTTCAAGGATGCTGAACTGGCCTGCGGGCAGATTCACAAACGAGTAATGTCCGAGTGAATCGGTGGACTGGTGAATCAGAACGATATTGCCTGCTGAGTCCGTGCCCGCCAGAGTTACGATCGCTCCCGGAATTCCGACATCGCCATTGTCCAGTGTGCCTCCGCGATTGGAATCGGTCGCCACCGTGCCGCTCAGACTGCCAGTGCCCTTTGCGGGCAGCGATACAATTTGAGTCTGTCCGACGTTTTGGGCGGATGCCAGGAACGGACGCTTTGATGGATCTTCGATGCCTTCGGTGAAGTTAAAGGCCGTCGCGTTGACTCCCTGACCGAGCGTCATTTTGAGGAACGCGTCGTTCGCCACAATACTCGTGGCACCGGTGCCAGCGATCTCAGGGCCGTCCTTGAACACGCCTGGCTGAATCTCGTAGACGTTGTAAATGCCTGGAATCAGGTTCGTGAAGGAATACGCACCATTAGCGTTCGTCAGCGTTGGCTGATTGATCGTGTTCCCCTGGTTGTCATTTCCGAACAGCACAATCTGCACGCCGGATAACAATCGCTCGCTGGCGTCGCGGATTCCGTTGCTATTGAGATCCTGAAAGACCACGCCGCTGACCGACGCTCTGGCCTGTAACACGCGTGTCTGAATGGAATTCGTATTGTCAGGCGGATTTAGATCGTTTTCGTTGGCCGTTGCGGAAGCCGTGTTCACGAGTATGCCGTCGATGGGCACGCTGACGTTGACGATCAGCGTCATTGTTGCCGAAGCACCTGCTGCCAGCGATCCAATGTTTGCGGTGACGATTCCGTTGCTGTGCGAAACCGTACCCTGAGTCGATGTGCCCGATGCAAATGTCATCCCCGGCCCGAAATTATCCGTCAGCATGACACCGGTCGCGGTGGCAGTTCCACGATTCGTCACGACTACGGAGTACGTCATTTGTCCCGGCGACATCACAGGATTTGGCGTGCCAGTCTTGACGACAACCAGATCGACAACGCCAACGACTCTTGCAGTGGCCGTCTGACTGTTATTCTGCAGATTGCTTTCGGTCTCCGCAACAGTCGCCACCGACGCTGTGTTGTTGGTCGGTCCATCAGTGGCCGTGGTGCCCACTGTGAGCGTGATCGTCAAGGTTCGAGAGGCACCAACGACAAGATTACCAATGGTCCAGATTCCGGTCGTCGTGTTGAACGATGATCCGTTACTTCCAACAGCCGAGACGAATGACACGCCCGTCGGCAGGTTTGCCGCGAGGATTCCGGTATCCGACACGGTGACGTTGGTCGCATCGGAAAATCCCGAGTTTCTCGCAGTGACGGTGTAAACCAGATTTCCGACGCCGCTGCCGGCAATGACTGTTGCTGTACTGGTCGTTTTCGTCACGACGATATCGACGCGGCGATCGACGTTTGCGGTGACCGATGCGGTGTTGTTGTTTGGGTTCGCGTCGATTTCAGTGACGCTGGCGAGTGACGCCGTGTTGGCCATCACCAGCGTGTCGGATGCCGACGCGCCGACGGTGAGCACGGCAGTCAGAACCACGGAAGCCCCCGAGGCCAGATTTCCGATCGTCCACAGACCCGTTGTGCTGTTGAAAGTTGAGCTGCCGCCGGGAGTGACGGAAACCACCGTCACGCCCGCTGGCAGGTTGGCGGCAATGATTCCGGTATCACTGAGTGTGACGCCCGACGCATTGGACGGCCCGTTGTTGTGGGCCGTGACTGTGTACACCAGATTGCCCGCGCCGCTGCCCGCGATGATCAGATTTGCGTTCTCCGTCTTCGTCACGGCAATATCGACGCTGCGATCCACGTTTGTTGTTTCTGTCGCTGTGTCATTG
>JBBQSE010000047.1:0-27586 GCA_038214195.1 Planctomycetales bacterium | reverse complement strand
TTGTCGCCACTCACTTTGCAGCAGCGGCGGGTGTCCTGGGCTGGGCGCTGTGTGAATACATCAAACATGGCAAAGCAAGCATTTTGGGAGCGTGCTCCGGTGCCGTCGCGGGTCTGGTGTGTATTACTCCAGCAAGCGGTTCCGTGAATCCAATGTCCGGAATCATCATGGGGCTGGCAGCTGGAATTGTATGTTTTCTGGCATGCACAATTGTCAAGAACACATTCAACTATGATGATTCTCTCGACGCCTTTGGAGTTCACGGTGTTGGCGGAACACTGGGAGCGTTACTGACCGGCGTATTCGCAACGTCTGCTGTTACCGGCGAACTTGGTGGGGTCGTGGATGGCAATTTCGGTCAGCTGCTGCCTCAGGCGGTGAGTGTCCTCGCGGCTGCGGCACTCGGTGCCGTCGGCACAGTGGTGATCCTCAAAGCCCTGGACCTCACCATGGGCCTGCGAGTCTCTGAACTGGACGAAATTCAGGGTCTGGATATCAGTCAGCATGGCGAAGAAGGTTACATATTCCAGTAATTCCAGGGGCATCGGGATGGTCAAGATCGCCCAGCGAGTTCGAGACGTTCAGGTTCGACAGCAGCGACAGTGGATTTGGCAGTGCGTATCAGCGGGCTTACTTGCTGGTGGAGCCATTGGCACAGCAGCCGCTGTGATTCGAATCCTCACGCACGGGGCGTATTCGTGGATGTGGGTTGTCGCCTTTGTGTTGACGCCTGTAATCGTGGCCGCGAGTGCCGCAGTGGCGAAAAACTTCTCAATGCAGTTCGCCGCTCGCGCGATCGACAGCCAATGTGGACTGAAGGACCGCACCCAAACGGCATTGCAGTTTCTGGCCTCTTCCTCGAAAGACAATGCTCTGCGACGATTGCAGATTGAGGATGCTGAACAGCATTTGCAGGCTGTCGATCCCGCCAAGGTCGCTCCGATCCGGACTCCCAGATTCTGGGGCTGGGGAATCCTATTGACCGCGATTGCTTGTGTGCTGTCGTTTTTCTCCGGCCACCAGCAGCGACTTCAGGCAGCCGTAGAGATCAATTCCGTCGTCGCCGCCCAGGCCAAACGTGCTGCCGACGGACTGGAAGAATTGAAACAGTTTCAGGATGAACAGAAAGATCCGGAACTTGAAAGAGTCCTAAAAGAAATCGCTCGCCAGCTTCAGGAACTGCAAGAACCGGGACTTGATCCAAAGGAGGCACTCGCAAAACTATCCGAAATGGAAGCAGCACTCCAGGAGTTGCAGCGGCATGTGACGGACGCGTCGATTGAAGCTGAGTTGCAGGAAATTGGAGAGGCCTTTTCACTGGCGGAATCCATGGCCGCTGCCGGACAGGCGATGGCAAAAGGCGAACTGGGAAAAGCGGCAGAAGAACTTGCCAAGCTGGACCTGCCAAAGCTCGATCGCAAGACAGAAAAAGCCATCAGCGAAAAGCTGGAGCAGATTCAAAAAGACCATTCCGATAGTGACCAAAAGCAGGGGTTGAAGGAAGCACTAAACAAGACCAGTGAAGGGTTAAGTTCCGCCAACAAAGATAAGTTTCAGGACGGCGTGAAGAATCTTGCCAGCGAATGTAAAAAACAGGAACAGAAGAAGAAACTGTCTGACCTGTTGAATAAGCAGTGCAAGTCTCTCAGCGAAAGCAAAAGCGAAGTTGAAAGTGAGTTTCGTGCGCAGACTCAATCAAATAAGAAAGGTGGCACGAAAGCGGGTAAAGGCAGTGCGGAATTGAAAGGCGAGAAAACCGCCGGGCAGAAAACAGGAACGGAAATGAATCTTAAGGGCGAAGATTCAGGAAGTGGCGATTCCGAAGTCGAAACTGAACAGGCTCCCGAACAGGAGCAGGAAGCGGTTCGACAGTATCGGAAAAATGCCGATAAGTACGAGGCGTTAAGTGAGTCGGTGCTGGAATCAGAATCCATTCCACTAGGCCACCGCCAGACAATTCGCCGTTACTTCGAAATGATTCGTCCCACCGCTGGCGAAACTGATTCTGTCAAGAGTCAGACGGATTCCAAACCCTAGACCGCCATTCGAGTTCACACGCGCACCGCGTTCATTTCACAATCCCGGCGGCGAGTGGAACTCCGCCGGGCGTCACCAGATGGATGGCTCGCAGATCCATCAATGCTGATTGAAGTTCGCCCGCTGGCCGAATGACGAGTTCTGACGCACCTTCACGAATGCTGACACGACCGATGCGGATGAGCTGATAACGATCCCAGCCGTCCGTCGATCGTACCGTGCCGTTGAGCGCCGGTTCAGTGCCGTCGATCTGGAATTTGTTGCCAGCTGAGCCCTGATCGCAGGCCCATTCGACCCAGAGGTCAACCTGCCGAATCCCGATGGAATGAATTCGCCAGCGAACGAAATCCTCTTTGTGATGCCAGAAGCCGACATTTTGGAAGGGAAGCTCAAAGGCAATTTCTCCGCCATAAATCTCCGCCTGTGATGCAAGCAACGGGACATTGCCACGCTGCGGAACCTCAATAAGTTCCGGTGTGTTGCCGTCGATCGTTTTTGGTGGAGCCTGGAGCGTTTTGAAAAACGCCCACAGATGATTTACGTCCTCCGCCGTTGCGTTTTGTTCGAAGCCTTCCGGCATCAATGACTTGCCGGTACTGCGAATTTCTTCGATTTCTGAACGGAGTACCGATTCTCGTTTTCCTTCGGCGGCCAGCAGAGTCAGGCTGGATGCCGACTCTTCTGCGATCAATCCCGTCACGCTGCGACCATCATTCAAAACGACAACATACGACTGATAAGCATTCATTGATAAGTTTTGTAGCATGACAATCGATTGCGAAAACCGCATCCGGAGACTGACGTCTCGCGGCTCGCCGGGTTTCCGGCGAGCGGGGGACGTCAGTCCCCTGATTGTGATTCATGCGATTATGCCATTGAATCTGTGCATGGGTGCTTATCGACCGTGATGACAATCACGGTGTCCTCGTCGGTCGTCCCAGCTGCGAGTGCCTTCGCCCAAATCTGCTGCCGAACTCGTCCTTGTCGGTTTAATGAAGGCTGCGGGACCTGAACAAACAGCAATTGCGTTTGGAGGCTTTCCTGATAGAGTATTCCTGTCCGCCCCGCCTCTACGTCCCTCCTTCAGCAATTCCGCATGTTGAACCGACTGCAAATCGTGTCGCACCTCTTTTTTTTCATCATTGCTGTTCTGGGCGTCGCTCTTTGTGATGCAAGCGCCGGGGACTCGACCGAGACCACTCAAGTCGCCCCACAGAAAGACGCGGTTGACTTCAGTAACGAGATTGTGCCACTGCTCAGTCGTTATGGCTGCAACTCCGGTGGATGTCATGGCAAAGCCAGCGGGCAAAATGGGTTCAAGCTTTCACTGTTCGGCTTTGATCAGGCGTGGGATCACCAGGCGATTGTGAACGAAGATCGGGGACGACGGTTGTTTCCGGCCGCACCGGATGAAAGTCTGTTCCTCAAGAAAGCCGTTGGAGGTGTTCCACACGGAGGCGGCGTGCGATTCAGTCGAGACAGCGAGGCTTACAGCTTGATTCGCACCTGGATCGCCAATGGCGCTCCCGCCGCATCTCCGCATGCGCCACTGATTGTTGGTCTTCACGTGACCCCGGCGGAACAACTGCTGGCTTCTGGCGGCACTCAGAAACTGCTCATTGAAGCGACATACAATGACGGGGCTCGCCGCGATGTCACAACTCAGGCGGAGTATTCCAGCAACCTTGATCCGGTCGCGAGCGTAAGTCCGAACGGTGTGGTCCATGCGACCGGGCAAAGTGGCGAGGCAGCGATCATGGCCCGCTACATGAATCAAGTCGCCGTGTTTCGAGCTGTCGTTCCTCATGGTCCACCGCTTGACGTTATTCCGGATTTTCAGCCCCAAAACTACATCGACGAACTGACCGTCGTCAAATGGAAAAAACTCGGCCTGACGCCATCGCCCCTGTGCGATGATTCGACGTTCATTCGCCGCGTAACGGTTGATCTGTGCGGACGATTGCCAACCGCTGATGAATCAAGATCGTTTCTGGCGGAATCGTCTCCGAGCAAACGGTCTGAGTTGATTGAACGTCTGCTGGATTCGCCGGATTACCCGGCCTACTTCGCGATGCGGTGGGGGGCCATTCTACGCAATTCAAAACTGGCCGGGGCCGATCAGGCGTCGTTTGCGTTTCACAACTGGATCAAGGATCTGATCGCGCGAAACCGACCGTACGATGAACTCGTGCGAGGAGTCGTTGCCGCCGCCGGTGAATGGCAGGACGCGCCGGCGATCAACTGGTACTGGCAGATGCGGGATGATCAACTGCATCAGGTCACTGCTGATACGGCTCAAGTGTTTCTCGGCGTGCGATTGCAGTGTGCTCGTTGTCACCATCACCCGTATGAACGCTGGAGTCAGGAAGATTACTACGGACTGTCGGGCTTTTTCACTCGGCTGGGCCGCAAGAGTTTCGGACAGCCGCCGCCCTATTTCTCATCAGCCAGCCCGACGACCGGCGAAAAAAGTCCGCTGACCGGCAAAGTGCCCGAACCGAAATATCCCGATGGTGAATACGCGAAATTCACGCCCGAAGAAGATCCTCGCCACGCGTTGGTTGACTGGATGGTTCAGCCAAACAATCCGTTCTTTTCGCGAGTCCTCGTCAATCGCATGTGGGGACATTTTCTTGGCCGGGGCCTGGTGAACGAAGTGGATGACATGCGAGCCAGCAATCCGTCGGCGAATGAAGAACTGCTCGACGCCCTCGCTCGAGATTTTGTCGAACACAAGTTCGACGTGAAGCACATCATTCGCACGATCGTCAACAGTCGCGTGTACCAACTTCGATCCGATCCAACTGCGTCGAACGCGAACGACCGGCAGAGCTTTGCTCGATTCTACGCTCGACGCCTGATCGCCGAAGTCTTCCACGACGCCGTTGATCAGGCCTGCGGCACTCATACACGGTTCGGTGGCATCAGTGATAATGCTCGCGCTATCGACTTGCCGCATGAAGGTTTCGGTTCGTATTTCCTCGACACGTTCGATCGCCCGCAGCGCGTCTCCGGGTGTGAGTGCGAACGTTCCAGTGGCGCGACGCTGGCTCAAGTGTTGCTGCTGGCGAATTCTGATGAGATCGAAAACAAACTGGCCGATGACAAGGGCCGCGTTGCTGAGCTTGCAAAACTGGACCAGCCTGTTTCGGAATCGATCAGCGAACTGTATCTGACAGCCTATTCGCGGCTGCCATCGGTTTCAGAATTAAGTAAGACTGTCGACTATGTCGAAACTCAGGAAGACAAGCGAAAAGCACTGGAAGACGTTTTGTGGACGATCTTGAATTCGAAAGAGTTCATGTTCAATCATTGATCAGGTCAGTCCCTTCTCCCCCGCCTCGGGGGAGAAGGTGGCCGACAGGCCGGATAAGGGGGTTGTATGCTGAAAATCACCGGAAGTTTTTCACGACGCAGTTGTCTGCAAGTCGGATCCCTGGGCATCGGCGGTCTGACGCTGCCGGGGCTGCTGCGTCTTCAGGCGGCAGCCGCTGAGTCTGGTCAGCCGGTAAAAAAGAAGTCAGTCATTCTTGTCTGGCTGGCAGGTGGCCCCAGTCACCTGGACATGTACGATCTGAAACCGCAGGCTCCGGCGGAAATTCGTGGCGAGTTCCGTCCGATCGCGACAAACGTTTCTGGAATCGACATCAGCGAACATCTGCCACGGCAGGCCGCCATGATGGATAAACTGGCAATCGTGCGTTCCGCATTCCACACGAACGCTGGCCACGGAATGGGTTCGCAGTGGATGCAGACCGGTTACCAGCCAACGCTCGAAGTCAACAACAACATCTATCCATCGATCGGCTCGATCGTGGCGAAAATGAACGGCGCGAACGATCCGGCGCTGCCAGCGTACGTCAACCTGCCGAGAGCGCTGTCCTTCGGCAAGGCAGCGTATCTGGGTGCTTCTTACAACCCGTTTTCTCCCGAGAGCGATCCGAACTCGGATGGATTTCAGGTTCGCAATCTAAAATTGCCTGGTCGCGTCGATCTCGCTCGCATGGATCGACGACGCAACCTGCTGGGATCACTCGACCAGATCCGCCGCGACATTGACCTGAACGGCGACATCGACGGGCTCGATTCGTTTTATCGCGACGGTCTTGAGATGGTGACGAACGACAAGGCGATCCGAGCGTTTGACATCAAGAGCGAAGACGCGGCGACTCGCGACAGCTACGGCCGCAATGATTTGGGACAAAGCTGTTTGCTGGCCCGACGTCTGGTGGAAGCCGGCGTGACGTTCGTCGCCGTTCAGGCCGGTGGTGGCTGGGACACGCATGGCGATAATTTTAAACAGCTCAAAGACAATCTGTTGCCAAAGTACGATCAGAGTGTGGCGGCTCTGGTGCAGGATTTGTACGACCGCGGCCTGCAGAATGATGTGCTGGTCATGTCCTTTGGCGAATTTGGTCGCACGCCAAAGATCAATCCTGGTGCCGGTCGCGATCACTGGCCAGGCGCGATGTCCGTGCTGTATGCCGGCGGCGGACTGAAGATGGGCCAGGTCATCGGTTCCACCAACAGCAATGCAGAAGAACCAACGACCAAACCGTATTCGCCAGGCTGCGTGTTATCGACGATGTATCACACATTGGGCATCGACCACAAGCACGCGTTCTTTGATCACGCGCACCGACCGCTGCCGATTCTGAATGAAGGCACGCCGATTGAAGAACTCGTGGGATAAACTTCATTATGCACCGCACCCCCCTCCTGATCGCATTTCTACTCGCCTCAACCGCATCTGCCGAACTGCCATCTATCCGATTTGACCGCATCGCGCCGCTCGGAGCAAACGCCGGGACGATTGTTGAAGTGGAAATTGCTGGCGCAGATATCGAAGATCTCCAGGAGTTGCGATTTGATCGGGCGGGTTTTTCAGCGGAACCAGTCGAAGGGAAAGATAACCTCTTCACGGTAACCGTTGCCGCCGATGTTCCGGAGGGAACTTACGATGTCCGCCTTGTGGGACGTTGGGGCGTCAGTAATCCTCGCTTGTTTGCAGTTTCCCAAGGTCTGCGGGACGTCACCGAAACTGAGCCCAACAACGACCTGCCCCAGGCTCAGACGATCGAAATCAATAGTGCGGTCGCCGGAATGTCGGATGGCAACGGACAGGATCTGTTCCGTTTTTCAGCCACGGTCGGCCAGCGAATCGTGATTGATTGTCAGGCCGGTGTGCTTGATTCCAATCTCGACGCCACGATGTCGCTGTCATCCGCTGGCAAGCTGCTGGCCAGCAGCGGCGACTATCATGGCCGCGACCCGTTTATCGATTTTCTCGTGCCGCAGGATGGTGAGTACGATATTCTGGTCCACGATCTTTCGTATCGGGGCGGCTTGCCCTATCGCTTGTTGATTACGGACCGGCCGTATGTCGAAAATGTGTTTCCTCGCGCGGTTCAGTCTGGGCAGCCGGCTGAGCTGACGGCCTTTGGACGAAACTTTGGTGCCGACGCCGAAACTTCGCCGTGGAAAATCAATGATCTGCCACTGCAGCAGCGTTTATTTTCCGTGGCCGTGCCCGGCGATGTTTTGGACGTTGGTCGCTATCGATTCATTCAGCATCCCAGTGGGCATAGTGTTCTGCCGACAGCGGCGACGTGTACGCTCACTGGATTTCAGGTCCAGCCTGTGTTCGGCACGAATGTTGCGTTAAATGCGCAAACGGTCCTTGTCGCCGATTCTCCTGTAACGCTGGAGGCCGAACCGAATGACACTGCGGAAATGCCGCAGCCATTAACCCTGCCTGCAGTCATTAGCGGTCGATTTGACAGACCCCGTGACGCCGATTGGTTTGAACTGGAAGTGGCTGAATCCGGGCAGTACGCGTTTGACGTCTACTGCGAACGGATTGATGGCTGTGCCGATCCATACCTGGTGGTCGTTGATGATCAGGGAAACCGCGTTCAGGAACTGGATGACTTTGGTCACCGCATCAACGCCTTCGACGGACATCTGCGCGATCCGGCAGGAATGGTGAATCTGAACGACAAGCGAAAGTACAAGGTGCTGGTTCAGGACCGTTACCAGCGCGGTGGCGCACGCTATCAATACGTCCTTTCAATCCGCAAACCGCAACCAGACTTCTATCCGGCAGTGATTCACAGTCAAAATCCAGGCCCCGGTGGCACGAATCTCTGGCGCGGAGGTGCCATTTACCTTGATGCTGTGATCCACCAGCGTGACGGTTTCAGCGACGAGATCAGATTCACCGCAGAAGATCTGCCGCCGGGCGTGCATTGCGTTCCGACATTCATCAACAACAATTCACGGGGCACCTTTGTACTCTGGGCCGATGATGACGCTCCCGACTTCACAGGTCCCATCAAACTCTTCGCGACGGGAAAACGCGGCGATGAAATCCTGCGACGGGAAGTCCGAGCTTACACACGAGTCGATTCGCAGATGAACTCCAGCCAGGCGATGCGGAGTCTGGTGATTGCAGTCCGCGATGGAGCCCCATATCGATTGGTCTGGGATCAGCCGCAGGTCGAAGTGGAATCCGGCCAGACCATCGATCTAAAGCTGCGACTCATACGTCGCGTCGCTGACTGGAAAGACGAAGTGACCATTCAGGCATTGGCGTTCCCAGGAAATTTTCAAATGCCCAACGGCAGCATCACCGGTGACCAGCAGGAAACGATGGTCACGATCAACGTGCAGAACAACACTCGTCCCGGCGACTATACGCTGGCGGTTCTTGGTCAGTCGCAGGTTCCCTTTAACAAGGATGCCGCAGCCACCGAGCGACCCAATACGCTGGTTTCGCTTCCCAGCCACCCGATCACGATTCGCGTCAAAGCGCCTGCGGCGTTGCAGCAGGCGGCTGGGCTGCGTGACAATTCGCAAAGTTTCCAGCGATAGATTCTGGAGTTCTTGTTTGGGAAGATCGCGCTGGAAATGCACTCCGAAGCCAACATCGTTGTGAGCGATACATCGTTTATTCCCGTACCGCTCTCGCACGTGGTCGGTGCGATAACTGGCCTGGCGGTTGGTGCCTGTGACTTCTATGTGGCCTTCGCGGCAAGCTTTGTAATTCGCAAGTGTCGATCATAATGCGCGGTGGCGACCTGCAAACCGTCGGGATGCAGATCCATATCGCGGGCGAGATTGGGCAGTTGGAAGCGATGATAGTCTTTTTCGGCGTCGGTTTTCCAGAACAGCAGGAAGCCGCCGCTGCCGCCACCGCTGAGTCCCATGATCGAGCCGTCACTGAGCCATCTCAGACGCCAGATCACGCCCTGGGTAATGCCCTCCGCGATCAGTTGCTTTTCCAGTTTCTGAGTTTCCCAGTCGAACAGCAGCACGAGCGGTTCGTGGACCGCTCCCAGCGGATTTGTCGCCTTGTGGAGTCCACCAGCCACCAGCCACTTGCCGTCGGGGCTGACGGCGATTGCCCGGATTCCGCCGAAGTCCACTTGCTGACCGCCGTTGTAGGAATGCAGTGGCGTGGAATCGAAGGTGCGCACTTCCGTTCCGGTGGCAACCTCCCATTGCTTCAGTCCGCCCATTAGATCACCGCTCAGAAGAAACTGTCCCTGCGGATGAAAGGCGACGCTGTAGACATGCCGCTCGTGGCCAATTAGTTCGCGAACGAGACTTCCATCGGCGATATTCCACAATCGAACGACATTATCATTCCCGCCGCTCGCCAGCAGCGTGCCATCCGGGCTCACGTCGAGCGACCGAATCCAGCCTTTGTGAGCATCGATACTGCGGGCGGGTGTTGGTTCCGCAGCCGCCGATTCCCACCACGTGATCTTCCCGTCGCATCCGCCGCTGATCGCGTGTACTCCGTCCTTTGAAAACGCGACAGCACGTACCCATGTCTGATGACCACCGTTGATGATCGTGCGGACACCATCTGCGAGATTGAACCGCTCGACGGCTGCGTCCTCTGAACCGCAATACACAAATCGTCCAAGCGGATCGAATCGGCAGGCGTTCAGCGGCCTATCATGAGGCCATTGCGAAACCACATGCGTCTGCTTGGGGTCGAAGCCTTCGGGGATGGTCATGGTGCTTCCTGTTTTACGTCAGCAACTGCGAAACCGGTGCCTTCGATGGATCGGCGATTGGCATATCGCGTCCGTCGATATCAAACGATCCCGTCGAATCCACTCCGGCGGCCTGCAGGTAGGTATGAAACAGTGAACCGTGATCGACCTGTCCGTCTTCGACCGCAGTGCCGTTCGCGTTTGTTTTACCGTACTCAGCTCCGCGAGGTATGCGACCTCCGGCGAGACAGACCGACCAGGCGCGGGACCAGTGATCACGACCGTAGTATTGATTGATATTGGGTGTGCGGCCAAATTCTGAGAGCACCACAATCAGCGTGCTGTCGAGCATTCCGCGCGCGGCGAGGTCTGAGACAAAACAGGAAAACGACTTATCAAACTCACCCATCTGCTCGATGTGAAAGTTGAAGTTCTCGTTGTGCGTGTCGTAATTGGAATGTGACAGTTGCACGAAAGTGATGCCCTGTTCCAGCAGGCGGCGGGCCAGCAGACAATGACGACCGAAGTCGTGCGTGCCATACCGCTGGACATCCTGCTCGGGCTCCTTCGACACATCAAATACGTCGCGCTGCCGCATCAGCTGTTCGGCCTGTTCGTACGAATATGCAAAGGCTTCGGTCACAGCGGTGCGACGGCGATTGAGAAATCGTTCGTTGATTTTGCGACGAAAGTCCTGTCGAGCGACGTCGGACGATTCGGCGATGTTTTCCGGACGAGTCGTATTCTGCGGTGGATTTCCATTCCCCAGTGCGACGCTTGAATACATTGGTCCCAGATAGGCCGAATCGTTGCCTCGACCACCACTGCCGCCGGGAGTGATTACGATGTGCCCCGGCAGAGCGCTGCTTGCTGGAGTCAGCGCCTTCGCGGCGACGGCTCCAATCTGTGGAAAGTTGCCCGCCGGAGTTTGACGACGGCCGGTCAGCATCATGTACGCTCCTTTGCCATGATCGTCTTCACTGGTGTTGACACCACGAACCAGGCACAGATGATGCATTTGCTGCGCCGTCATAGGCAACAGTTCGCTCACATGAATCCCGGGTACGGACGTGGGAATAGCGAGAAACGGTCCACCAGTGTCCGTGCCAGGTTTCGGATCCCAGCTCTCAAGCTGACTCAGTCCGCCATGCATGTTAAAGACCACGATCCGTTTCTGATCGGACCGAAGTTGTTCTGCGACGACGCGGTTCGAAAACAGCCCTACGCCGCCCACAAGACAGGCAGTCGAGGCGGCCATGGTTCCCAGAAACTGTCGTCGAGCGAGTCCGTGATCTGGCGATCCGCAGGCGTACTTGATGGTCATAAATATTTCCTAATGATTAAACCGAAACTCCGCTGAATTCAAAAGTGCCCAGACCAGTTCCTGGGCGGCAACGTTGCGATCTGCTGCCCTATCGATCAGATACGTGGTCACGTCTGCCACTTCTTCTTCTGTCGGCATGCGTGTCAGCACGGCCAGATACAATTCTTCCCCAGCAATTCGTGGATCCGTTTGTTTGATGACTCGATCCGTAACGTTGTCACTCGCCGGAGCCACCCAGCTGTTGATGGAACCACCGTTGGCGGTGAACAGAGCCTGATCGGCTGTCGAAAAGAAATCACCCTGAGGCTGCCCGGCCGCAGCGCCGTAAAACGTCACAAACGTGCCGAGGTTGCCCTTCAGTTTGTCAAAAGTCTTTTGCTCCAATTCGACGTTGCGAGCGGCAATGACGGCGGCGTCTTGTTTTTGTTCGTCCGTCAGCGGAGCCGATTTGTCGAGTTCCGCAACTTCGGCCTGCCAGTAGCGACCGTAGACTCCTGTCACCTGAAACACGCTCCAGCAGAGCTGTTCAGGAGTTAGCGGCTTCAGTGATGTGACGGTGAAGTCCTTTGTCAGCCGATCCGTCATTTCCGCAGCTGATGAATTCATTTCCGACTGTGCCGCGCCTAGCTCGGCTTCGCGAAACGGCATAGCAGCATCGGCGGTGGCAAGTGTCTGCTTCAAGGTGGCAAGTTTCGAAAATTGTCGCGCCGTTTCCAGCCGCTGATTGAGAGCCAGCGCGGCCTGAGAATCCGTCGCCGAATGACGCCGCGCGGTAAGCATGACCAGTTCGGCCTGGGTCATCGTAACCCTCAGCGGATCCATCTTCTCAACTGCGGCATCAATCGGTGGCATCGCCGTAACGAGTGCTTCAGCCAGTGGTTTGTGAGCAGCGTCCTTCTCTTCGATCGACTTTGTCAGGGCCACCGCTTCGGTAGTCACCTGTTCGGCTTTGGCAGCGAGTATTCGTGCCGAGTCGGGCAGTTCCTTCTCGCCTGGCAGTGCATCCGCTGCTCGACGGACCGCTGCGGCCGCATCGTTCAAAGCCGCACTCACTGTTTGTTTTGACTGCATCTGTGCGGTGACGTCGGCCAGAGCTTTTGCGGCTTCGTCCGCTTTCTTCTTTGCCTCAGCATACGCATTGCGCGCGGTGTCGAGTTCTCCGGCCGCAGGCAGCATCGCGGCTTCTGCGTTGTGCCATTCCTCAAGAGCCGTCGAATAGGCATTCGCGGATTCCGTGGCCTTCGCCTGCAGCGCGGCGTGCTGTTGTTCCAGTGCAGGAATCTGTGCCACGGACTGATCCGCCACTGCCGTCAGATCAACGGGTACGTCGAACGAGCGCTGGTAAACTTGGCTGAGTGCGATCTCACGCAGGAAGGCCCGCATGTCGAAGTTCATCAAGGCGAATTGTTCGCCCAGCAGTTTCAGCAATTCAGGATCAGCCGCAGGATTGTCGGGATGATGCAGGTCCAGCGGATGCACGAGTCCTCGACCAAACATGTGAGCCCAAAGGCGGTTGGCAATATTTTCGTTAAATGCCCGGTTGTTGCCGTTTGTCGCGAATTCCGCCAGACGGGATCGACGACTGAACTTTGGAATCGCCTTCACATTGTCCGCCGGAGCTACCTGGTATTCATCGCCGGGTAGAAGAAACGGTTCGTCAATCGCGATGTCGTCCGGCATCCGGGGGCCAGTGCGATGCTGCGTGCCTTTCACAAACACAGATTCAAACGAGAGATCACTGCCGGCTCGTTCCGCATGCAGCGTCATCTGTTTGTCGCCTTCCTTGCGAACTACCGCGTAACCGGGAGCCACATAAGCCAGTAGACCGTGGTAGTCCGACTGCAGGTAATCGGCGACGATTGGATGATCGTGACACTGCGCGCACTGCATGTCCCGTCCAAAGAAAATACGGCTGATGTCGTGAGTCAGGAGATTGGGTTCCGAGGCACGATCCAGAGAAAACCTTGCGGCCGGTCTCAGCGCTGGATCGTCACCATCTGCCTGCAGGATTTCGCGTGCCAGTACATTCCATGGCTTGTTCTCTCGCACAGACTTTAGCAACCATGCCTGCCAGTCGTCCGCCGTCACATGCGTGTTCGCTCGCCGCTCCATCAGCGTCAAATCCAGCATCGACGTCAGATTCCGAGCGAAATGTGGCGACATCATCAGGCGTTCGACAAGCAGTGCGTGTTTGTCGGCACCGGTATCGGCAAGAAAGGCACGAGCGTCATCGGCTGTCGGTGGCATGCCAACAAGATCCAGTGAGACTCGACGAAGGAATTCAGCCTCGGTGCAACGTGCTGTCACAAGGCCAGTCACAGGTTGCAAATGCTGATCGATGAGGACATGAAGCGATGCAGTAGTCTGAACGGGTGTTTCGTCACCTTGAGCCTGACCGATCACCGTCTGCGTCAGGCAGATCGCCAACAAAATATCGAAAACAATGAAACGCACTGCGTTCATGCTTCATCATCCGTGCCGGTAGGAGGCCGCAGTATTGGGAGGGGACGGCTAAAGAACCGCCAACCGCGACTGGTGGCATTAGACCTCGGCGATTGACGCGAGTCAATTGTGAAGTCAAATCAGAGCGCGGTGTGCCGGAATTTGCTTGTCGGTAATCGTCGCAATCGCGAAACTTTTTGGGTCTGGTCTGGATTCGACGCATCATCCATGTTACGAATTACCATCGAGCGGTCAATTACTGTCTTATCAGCCGCAACGCGCTAGCGTCCGGTTCATTGAGAAAACCGAGGGCTAGCGCCCAGCGGCTGATGAGAAACCGACAGTTATTTTCCGCTCGATGCTTACCATCTGGCGGCCAGAACGATTGGCGTCTTCTCACGAATCCGGCTACGAAGTTCGAACAAATCGAAGCCGCGGGAGTTCTCTCTATGCTGATGCTCAATGGGCGACTGGATCAACGACGGCGATTCTGTGATGGCATGTCTCGCCGCAGCATGCTGAATATTGGCACGCTTGCCGCAATCGGAACAGCAGGTGGGTGGTCGCTCCCCTCCATTCTGAAAGCGCAGGAGGCTGCCGGGCAACAGAAGTCGCCGAAGTCTGTCATCATGATTTATCTTGTTGGCGGCCCGCCTCATCAGGACATGTTTGACCTGAAGCCGGAAGCTCCCAAAGAGATCGCAGGCCCCTGGAAACCGATCGCAACGACCGTGCCCGGCATGGAAATCTGTGAAGCGTTTCCAAAGCTGGCGGGAATGGCGGACAAGCTGACGATCATTCGATCGCTCGTCGGCAATCAGGCAAATCATGATGCCATTCAGGTGTTCAATGGACGCGATACAAAGAAACCAAAACCGTCCGGTGGATGGCCTCAATTCGGTTCAATGGTGTCTCGAGTCCTCGGTTCAGCGAGTCCCACGTCGCCTCCATTTGTGAGCCTGTGTTATCCGTGTACCCACGGTCCTTACAACGAGCCCGGTCCAGGCTTTCTGGGCACCGCCCACGCACCGTTTCGACCGATGGGACCGACGAAAGAAGACATGGTCCTGAACGGCGTTTCGCTCGAACGACTGGCCGATCGTAAAGCGCTGCTCAGCAGCGTCGATCAGTTGCGACGTGATGTTGATACAACATCGACAATGGTCGGGATGGACGCGTTTACCGAACAGGCGATGGGGTTGCTCACATCATCGCGCCTGGCCGAAGCTCTTGATCTTTCAAAGGAAGATCCTCGCGTAGTGGAACGCTACGGCACAGGCAATCCCGCAGTCTTCATTGACGGTAATGGTGCCCCGCGCGTTCCGCAGAGTTTGCTTGTGGCGCGGCGGTTGATCGAAGCGGGTGTCCGTGTCGTGACGCTGAACTACAGTAAATGGGACTGGCATGGCGGATCGTACAACACGATCTTCAAACGCGAAGAGGAAGACTTCCCGGTATTTGATCAGTGTGTCAGCGCGCTCGTTGAGGATCTGCATGAGCGCGGACTGGCGGACGACTGCGCTGTGATCATCTGGGGCGAATTTGGTCGAACTCCAACGATCAGCGCTCAGGTTGGCCGTGACCACTGGCCTCAGGTGAATTGTGCCCTGATGGCGGGCGGTGGAATGCGGCACGGTCAGGTCATCGGCGCCACTGATCGCATTGCTGGTGAGGCGATCGCCCGACCAGTCACGTTCGGCGAAGTCTACGCCACGTTATTTAGACATCTGGGCATCGACGCGAGCCATTTGACAATCGCCGACAACAACGGCCGCCCTCAATATCTGGTGGAAAACGGCGGCAAGATTATCCCGGAACTGGTTTGATCATAAAATCGAATCCCCGGTATTCCATCGCAAAAGTATGATGACCACCATTGCAGCGTTTGGCGTGATGGCGCATACTCAAATCCGAGTTAAGAAGTCTATTTCTACAGCTGCAGCGCTGTCAGGCGATCGGCAAAAACTGAACTATCACTGACTGAACCGGACGCTGGCGCGTACCAGCTGATTTTATCAGCCGCTGGACGCCAGCCAACGGTTTTCGGTGGTACGCATTCATCTGCCGATCACCTTATGCGCAGCTCCACGGGATTTGGAGATCGTCAATGACAACGGCCAGGGTTTTGCTGATTGAAGACAATCCTGTCGATGCTGTGCTGATCAGGGGGCTGCTGTCCAGAGTGCCCCGTGCGAAGTTCGAAGTGGAAACAGCGGAGAAACTGGCGACTGGCCTGAACATGATCGAGCGTGGCGGGTTCGACGTGATTATTTCCGACCTGACGCTGCCCGACAGTCAGGGACTGGAGACGTTCATACGTGTCTTCGAGGCCGCTGGCAACGTTCCCGTGGTGGTGTTGACCGGAGTCGATGATTTGCGGCTTGCGGCCAAAGCGGTGGAAGAGGGAGCGCGGGCCTACCTTGTGAAGGGCAAGATCGATGGCAACCGGCTGGCTCGCGCGCTCAGGTACGCCATTCAGCGGACGGAAGCGGAACATGCGGAATGGCATTCGCCGATGTTTCAGCTCGCCCAGCAGCAGTTCCTGAAGGCTGCTCAGATTATGGGGCTGGACGACAACCTGCGGGAGCGGCTGTTGTTTCCTCAACGCACGCTCACGGTCACACTTCCCTTCCGTCGCGATGACTATAAGGAAGTAGAAACGGTGTTTGGCTATCGAGTGCAGCATTTGCTGACGATGGGGCCAACCAAGGGAGGCATTCGGTATCACGAAGATGTCAATCTTGGCGAAGTTTCGGCTCTGGCAATGTGGATGACGTGGAAGTGCGCCGTGATGCGGTTGCCGTTTGGAGGCGCAAAAGGCGGAGTCCGCATTGACCCGACTGTCCTTACAAGTCACGAACTGCAGCGACTGACCCGCCGCTACACCACCGAAATCATAGATATGATTGGCCCGGAAAAAGACATCCCGGCTCCCGACATGGGCACAAACGAACGCGTGATGTCGTGGCTCATGGATACGTATAGCCAGCACAAAGGCTACACGGTGCCGACCGTCGTCACGGGAAAGCCGGTGGTGCTGGGCGGTTCACTGGGACGCAAGGAAGCGACGGGGCGCGGCCTGGTGTACCTGGTCGAAGCAGCGGCCGACCATCTCAAAATGGACCTCAAAGGAACAACCGCCGTCGTCCAGGGATTTGGCAACGTGGGCAGCAACGCGGCAAGATTCCTGGAGGAACTGGATGTCAAGGTGATCGCCGTCAGTGACGTGGCGGGAGCCGTTTACAATCCACACGGACTGTCAATCGCCGCTCTGGAAGCTTACATCACGGAGCACCGTGTGCTGGACGGTTTTCCCGATGGCGAACACATCTCAAACGCAGAGATGCTGGAACTGCCGTGCGATATCCTTGTTCCCGCAGCGATGCAAAATCAAATCACGGAACTCAACGCAGACCGGATCCAGTGCAAGATCGTGGCCGAAGGCGCCAACGGCCCTACCACACTGGAGGCTGACGAAATTCTGCACGACCGCGGCATCTTTGTGGTGCCCGACATCGTCGCCAACGCGGGCGGCGTGACGGTGTCTTATTTCGAATGGGTTCAGGGAACCCAGAACTACACCTGGACGCTGAATGAAATCAACAGCCGAATGCACAGCATTCTGGTGGACGCCTTTCATCGCACTGTGAATCGCGCCGAGCAGCAAAAAATCGACGTACGAACGGCGGCGTTGATTGAAGGCATCCAGCGCGTGGCCCAGGCAAAACTGGCGCGAGGCCTGTTCCCTTAAGCATCGAGCGGAAAATAAGTGTCGCCTTTCGCTCCGAGGCTGTGAAAAAATGGGTCTGGCTCCGAACTTCGCTACTGTTTTCGTCGGAGATTCGATTGGTTGTGAGGTGCCTGACCCAATTTTTTCACAGCCTCTCCGCGAAAGTTGCGAACACGCTGCTTTCGCAGAACGAAAGGCGACTCTAAAAAGCCGTGCGATGCTAAGCGGCTGAGATAGAAAGCATACTGGTTGAATTTCGATGATGCAGTAACGAGAGTGATTTATACCTCGCACGGTCTCAAGTGAGATGTTTAGCGCCCACGCCGATGGCGTTGCGGTTAAACTGGCAAAGCTCTCATTTATGCCCACATGAGGTACAAGGTCCGGTGATCAGTGATTTCTGCCGCGAGTTTTCTAATCTGATCCTGGCGTCACGAAGCCGAAATATCAAGATTCAGGTGGAACTCATTCCGGAGTTGTTTCATCGCACGCTCCGCTTCACCTGCGGCAATCACGACGCTCAGCTTGAGTTCACTCGTGTTGATCATCTCGACGTTGATCTTGTTGGCCGCCAGGCAGCGGAACAGGCGGGCTCCGACATCGGTGTGGCTTCGAAGTCCGATCCCGGCCACGGAAATTTTCCCAATGCTTCGATCCGAACTCAGTACAGAACCTTCGTAACGTTCGAGCAGTTCTCGCAGAAGCAGGATGGAACGATCGAGATCGAACCGTGGCACCGTGAATGAAATTGTCGCCCGTCCGTCGCGTGCGGCATTCTGCACGATCATGTCAACCAGCACACCGCCCTCAGCGATCGCTGTAAAGACATCTTCAGCAATCCCGGGACCGTCCGGAAGATTGCTGAGTGTAACTCGCGACTGACTTGTATCCGCCGTGATGTCGCTGACAACGATGCTCTCCATGCTCTCCAGACGGGAAATAATGTCATCTGTCAGTTCCGAACTGGCCGCGCGGACGCCAGTGCTGCGTTTGCCATCTGATGCGCATCCAACATTCGGCGGCGAGGAAGTAGCTTTATCCAGTTCGAACCCGGAGTGTGCCGCTCTAACAGCGTCGTCACAACGGCTGCGATCGATCAGCACCGAAATCTTAATCTCGCTGGTCGTTACGACATGAATGTTGATGCCATGCTGCGCCAGCACCTGAAACATGCGAGCCGCCACGCCGGTATGCGACTGCATTCCATGCCCAACGACGGAAACCTTCGACAACCCGGTCGCCGCCACAACATCCTGGGCCTGCAGGCTGCCAGCGGTGGCCCGGGCGACCGTCAGCGCGGCGTTGAGTTCATCTTCGGCGACCGTGAATGATACGTTTGCCGTCCCTTCTCTGGCCACGTTTTGCACGACCATATCGACGGGAATTTTCGCGGTCGAAAGTGACGTAAACAGAGTGCTCATCACGCCAGGCTGATCAGGCAAACCAACGAGCGTAATCATCGCCTCATTGCGTACAAACGCGACGCCTGTCACGACCGACGTGACTTCATCGGATTCCGGCGCAATCAACGTACCCGGACCGTCAGAATACGCCGGGCGCACACGCAACTGCACGCGATACTTCTTGGCGAATTCAATCGAGCGTGAATGCATCACACCGGCACCAAGGCTGGCAAGTTCCAGCATCTCGTCATAGGAAATTCGTGTGACCTTACGCGCGCCTGGAACCAAACGCGGATCGGTCGTAAACACGCCTTCCACATCAGTGTAAATTTCGCACAATTCGGCATTGAGCACAGCCGCCAGAGCGGTCGCGGTTGTATCACTGCCGCCACGTCCCAGCGTCGTAATATTCATCTGCGAATCGACACCCTGAAAGCCAGCGGCGATGACAATATTTCCCGCTTTCAGCAGTTCCTGCATGCGCTCGGTCGAGATGCTGACGATTCGAGCCTTGGTGTGCGTCGTGTCGGTGAGTACACCGATTTGCGCGCCGGTGAGACTGATCGCTTCTTCGCCCAGTTCATGTACCGCCATCGCCATCAGAGCGACAGATTCCTGTTCGCCCGTGGAAAGCAGCATATCCATCTCACGCGGTCGCGGCTTGCTGGTGATTTCACTGGCGAGGTCCACCAGTTCATCGGTCTTGTGCCCGCGGGCACTCACCACGACAACGACATCGTACCCTTTTCGCTTCGCTTCGACCGCGCGGGCCGCCGCGCCTCGGATCTTTGCCGCGTTGGCCACACTGGTGCCGCCAAATTTCTGCACGATGACTGCCACTGTTACAATTTCTCCTGTAGTCGCGAGCTGGACGCACGAATAATGGCGAAGGGTGATTTCGACCTCGCTTGAGTGCAAGGAATTCGCGTCCAGTTTCTCACGCCAGGAGTCAACTTTAACGCATCGGAATCCTTTTCTTACTGCGGGGAGAACCAGAGAGATCCCGCTTTTCAAAAAAAGTGGGAAACTAAACCATGTTCACTTTGAGGCGAGCGACAGAAATAAGCGTTCGGGCCGCTATGGATCTTCCGGTCGCACCGCTCAAATCAGCGAAGGCTCGCCCATTTTTAGTGTTTTCCGGCGTTAAGTCGCGGGCGGGAATACAAAGCGACAGCGTCCAACTAAGATGGACGGCGTTTCTACGAATTCAACCACCTGGCACATTCAACTATGGAATCATTTCCTGGCGATCTTGCAATTCTGGCCGGGTCCGGCAACCCACTGTTTGCAAAACGTATCGCGAACTCCGTCGGAGTGCCACTCACGCCGTGTGAAGCTCAGATCTTCAGCGAAGGCAATGTCTTCGTGCGAATTCTGGAAAACGTCCGTGGCCGCGACACCTTCGTGATTCAGGGTGTGCATCGTCCGGTCAATGACAACTTCGTCGAGCTGTTATTCTGGATCGATGCTCTCAAACGCGCCAGCGCGTCCCAGATTACCGCCGTCATTCCGTATTTTAGCTACGCCAAAGGCGATAAAAAGGACGAACCCCGCGTCTCCATTCGCGCCCGTGTCTGCGCTGATGCCATTGAAGCGGCCGGTGCGAACCGAGTTCTGACGATGGATCTGCACAGTCCCCAGATTCAGGGCTTCTTCAGTGTGCCGGTGGACCACCTTTACGCACGATCGGTGATTTGTGATCACATCAAGTCCCTGAATATTCCGAATCTTGTCATCTGCAGTCCGGACGTCGGTTTCGCCAAATCAGCGTCGGCGTTTGCCAATTTGCTGGGCCTGCCGGTTGTGATCGGAAACAAGCAGCGAAAAGATCATTCCGAACGATCTCAGGTGCTGGAAGTGATCGGTGCTGTTGAAGGCTGCAACGTGCTGATGGTGGATGATTTTACAATCACCGGCGGTTCGCTCGTGAACATGGCTGAGGTACTGAAGGCACGGGGCGCGCTGGATATCTACGCGGCGGTTTCGCACGGAGTCTTCTCAAAAGGTGCGGTCGCCAAAATCGAAGAGAGCTGCATCAAACGTCTTTTCATGACGGACACGATCGAACCCGCTCTGGAACCGCTTGGCGAAAAGATCCAGGTCATTTCCGTCGCTCCGCTATTCGCACAGGCCATTCGCTCGATCCACGACCGCACCAGCGTGAGCATGCTGTTCCCGGACGTGAAGGCGCTGTAAACGATGACAAAACTTTCGCCAATGATGGAACGCTACATGGAAGTGAAGGGGGAAAACCCCGGCACCATGCTGTTGTTTCGGATGGGAGATTTCTATGAACTGTTCTACGAGGACGCGCAGAACGCATCCCGCGTTCTCGGCCTGACGCTCACCAGTCGCGACAAGGCCTCGGAAAACCCAGTCCCGATGGCCGGATTTCCGTATCATCAGCTGGATGCGTACCTGCAGAAACTCATCCATGCCGGATTTCGAGCGGCGATTTGTGATCAGGTCGAAGACCCAAAGAAAGCCAAAGGACTCGTTCGCCGCGAAGTCACACGTGTCGTTACACCTGGCACCTTGACAGATGATGAACTACTCGACCCGCGACGCAGTAATTTCCTGGCATGTGTCGCTCCCTCCAAAACCACGATCGGTCTGGCATGGCTGGAACTGTCCACTGGACGCTTTCTGCTGACCGAACTCGAACCGTCGCAGTTGCAGGATGAAATTGCCCGCATCGGTCCCGCAGAATGCCTTATCCCGGAAAGCGCCGCCCAGGAAGGCCATCTGCAAATGCGGAGCATGGAACCGCAGTCACTCGTTTTGACAACGCGACCGGACTGGTGTTTTGCCCGCGAAGAAGCTAAACGGCTGCTGAACGAGCACTTCGGCACCAAAACGCTGGAAGGTTTCGACATCGACGACACGCCCGCCGTCACCGCCGCCGGGGCACTACTTGACTACGTTCGCGAAACACAGCGGACGGCTTTGACGCATATCGTGCGACTCGAAGCCTGGCGCCGCAGTCGGCACATGATCATCGATGAAGCCACGCGCCGCAGTCTGGAACTGGCTCAAACACTCCGCGACGGTCGCCGCGACTTCACGCTGCTGGGAATCATGGACGAGACCTCAACGCCGATGGGATCGCGCCTGCTGGCCGAATGGCTGTCCAGTCCACTCACCGACATCGAGCAAATTACGCAACGGCAGGACGCCATTGAAGAACTCGTCAATCAGTTGACGCTCCGCGACGATGTCCGCGAGTTACTCCGGGAAACCTACGACCTGCAACGACTCACGTCGCGGATCGCCACCGGTCGCTGCAGTCCGCGAGATCTCGTGTGCCTCGCAAAGACCCTTGGCCAGCTTCCGCGACTCCGCGCCAAACTCGCCGAACGGAAATCAAAGCGATTGCAAACGCTGGAACAGCGAATTGAGTTGTGTCCGGAAGCACACGCAGCCATCACTGCCGCCATCGTGGACGAACCGCCGCTGACCATCGCCGATGGTGGAGTCATGCGTCCCGGCTTTAACAGCGATCTCGACGAACTGCGAGACCTGATGCGCGGCGGGCGGCAATGGATGGCGGCATATCAGCAGAAGGAAAGTGAACGCACTGGCATCACGAACCTGAAAATCGGCTTCAATAAGGTCTTCGGGTATTACCTTGAAGTTACGGCCTCGCACCGGGAGAAAGTCCCCGACGAATATATCCGCAAACAGACGCTCAAGAATCAGGAACGCTACATCACTCCTGAACTCAAGGAATACGAAGAAAAAGTCCTGCGAGCCGAGGATCGCGCGAAGGCCCTTGAACAAGAATTGTTCGCAACACTCCGTGATCAGGTGGCAACCTTCGTTCCACTGTTTTTGAAAACCGCCGACGCGATGGCGGAAATCGATGTCCTTGCCGCATTGAGTACGCTGGCTGCGAATGCCAACTACTGCCGACCGAGCCTTACCACGGAGCCCGTCATTGACATTCGCGACGGACGGCATCCGGTCCTCGATCGTCTGCTTCCTGCCGGTCAGTTTGTTCCCAATGACATCCGACTTGGCCTCAAGAACGCTGACGATGATCAGCGTGCAATCGGACGCGTGCAAATCATCACCGGACCGAACATGGCGGGCAAGAGCACCTACATCCGCCAGGCCGCACTGATCACCATTATGGCGCAGCTCGGATCATTTGTCCCCGCGAAAGAAGCATTGATCGGCATCGCGGATCGTGTCTTCGCCCGCGTTGGAGCCAGCGACGAATTGGCGCGGGGGCAGAGTACGTTCATGGTGGAAATGACAGAAACCGCGCGCATTTTGAATTCGGCGACCGAACGAAGTCTTGTCATTCTCGACGAAATTGGGCGCGGGACCAGCACCTATGACGGCATCTCGCTGGCGTGGGCGATCACCGAACATCTGCACGACGAAATCCAGTGCCGCACAATGTTCGCCACGCACTATCATGAGTTAACGGATCTGACCTCAACGCTGAAGCACGCCGCGAACTGGAACGTCGCCGTTCAGGAAAGCAACGAGGACGTCGTGTTCCTGCATCGCATCGTCGAAGGCGCGGCCGGTCGCAGCTACGGCATCCACGTCGCGAAAATCGCCGGCGTTCCCCGCCGCGTCACCGAACGCGCGACAATGATTCTTGCAACACTGGAAGAAGAACACATCACCGCCGACGGCAAACCCAAAGTACCTCAGCGTGAAACCACCCGCCAGCGGCGACAACAGAAGTAGCTCTTCGACTTTCCCGAAGACCCGCTGCTGGATGAAATCCGCAAACTCGAAATCGACAATCTGTCACCGATCCAGGCTCTGCAGGAACTCTACCGTCTTCGCCAGCAGTTGACGGATCGAAAATAGCTTGCAGAGGCGGCCTGGCATTGTTTTTGTGGGTGCTGTTTCCAGTTCTGGTTTTGCGCGTGTCGCTTGTTGTGCGCGGGTCTCCTGACCCTGCACCGCCAGTTTTGCGAGGGTCTTGTTGTGCGAGGGTCTCCTGACCCCGCACCTTGTGCCCTGGTATTGCGCTGGTCTCCTGACCCCGCACCTTGTTTTGCGCCGGTCTCCCGACCCCGCACCTTATGGCTGGCTGTGCGATGGTCCCCTTACCGCGCACCGCCAACTGCAACAATGAGCCAGATTGTGATTGCCGCGATGAAAACGACAATAAGGCAAAGCCCTGCGTTTTGAGCAGGCGAGAAACGGCCGTTGGTGTCGCGGGGGAAACGTTTAACGAGGAGTTTTGTGAGACCGATTTGAATTGCCTGGCCGAAGACTGCCAGCAGTAAGGACACGACAAGTAGTAGTAAGATGCCGGCGAGGATGTCCATCTAAATTTCCCGAGGACGACTACATCCTTCAGCCTCACTCCTTCAGCCTCATCTGCCGACGAACGACCGCGATCACCCGGTGGCGGCGAGTGACCAAGTTTAGTGTGAAGACGCACCACCGCAACTCGGCGTGCATCGCATCGTTACACAGCTCGTCACTGTTCTTGAGAAGGACAAACACGCGAGGGCAACCAAACGACATGTACATCAGGGAACTGATCGAATATCAGCTGTCTGGCTCTTTCGGCATCCTCAGCCGGGACGCAAATGGTATGTTCCATCGAGCCTCCGCTGTCCCACTGGATATTATGAGCCGACAACATTACCACAACTGGTTCACCTTTCGCTGGATACATGATCAGGCTGGGGATCTTGGCAACCGGCGTGTCACAGAGCTTAACCTGATTGAAAATCGCATCGTCGAAAATTGCTTCGCGAGGCGGCTGAAGACGGACACAAGTCGATAGCAAAACTAGAGATATTAGTGCCATCGAAACACACAGCGGTTTGGGCCAGCGTGGCATTTCAAGGGCTCCATCACGTAACGACTGGATTTCCTGTGTAACGACCGCCGTAACCGGAGTTGCGGCCATATGATTGTCAATTTGAGAATCCGTCAACCGCAACTCCGGTTCACGGGTACGCCCAACATGGGCGTGAACTAGTGGGGTGCCAGTCCCCTGTACGAAAACGGGAATTGAGAAGGAGGCAGTATGCCAAATGTTTCCACTTAATTGAAGTACAAGGCGAGGGCAACTGCGGGGAGGCGACAAACCGTGGGGAGGAAGCCTGCGAAATGTGAAGCCTAAGGGCCGACCTGAGCGATCGCCGTCGGACACATTTCCCGCCAAAACTGCGAGCCCCGAAAAGATTGAACACAGTGAACAGAAACGCTGTAGAGGCTTCGGACGATCTGAGGTAACTCAGCGCGGGCGAGCAGAAGTCAGCAGAGGTCGTAGTAGTGCGATGACCATCCCGTCTTCGCTCGAAGGACCGGACATTTCTTAATTGAGGGTGTTTCCCGCCGTGACCTTGGTCCGTTCGTACGATACCGCAGCCAGTTCGCGCATCTCCACGAGAGCCGACATCAGAAGGCCGCACGTCCACTGGAATCTCAGCGAGATCAATCGGAGCCAGCGGCCATGACGACAATGACGAAAACTCAAGCTGATGATCAATCATCAGCAGAGCCGCATCTGCCGGACCACCGAAGTCGATTTCTTAGTTGGACAGCGCCACTTTGGGTTCAGTTGTAGCCCGAAGCGTAAGCGAGGGAACGAGTAATGCACTATCCCTCGCTGACGCTTCGGGCTGCTAAAACTCTCGGTTTTCGCCAAAAGTGGCGCTGTCCAATTAGGCTTTGCCTTCGAAGGCTACGGCGGCAATTTTCGTGTGAGCCCGAAGAATGAGCGGAAGTTCAAAGACCGATTCCGTGAGGTCACTCGCCGCAACCGTGGCGTATCGATGGTGAGTTTTCGGTGTTCAGTATTCAGAATGCAGCATTTGTTTTTTTTCACTGCAAACTGAAAACCGAAAACTGAAAACCGAAAACTGAAAACTGAAAACTGAAAACTGAAAACCGCCCGCAGGGCAACTCATAGTTTCAGCAGCAAAGACGCATGGGTGATGTCGTCGAGCCAGGCAGTGCATCAGGCCCTGTCTATCACGTACCTCACGCAGGTAGGATTGGTGAGTCTGTTAAGAATCTGGCAGAAGCTCACTGCAAGGAAATGAACCGCCCGGTGCGGACCCGCACGCCGGGTGGTGTGGGAGGTGTTCAGCCGCAAGGCTGCCCCTTATCCCGATCTTGGTTCGTCAGCGTCCTCCGGCATTCTTCGCTCGAAGCAGGGGTATGACAGCGTAACGGCCGGCAAGGTGCAGAGGTTTTCATCATGTAACCTGAGTGTACAAAGTATGCACACGAGATCAGAAAATCGTGTTGCCGTCTATTTTTTCTGGGTGTTGTGATGCAATCTTGGAATCAACGGCATTCAGCAATTTTCTGTACATTTCATTGGACGGGGATAGGGAGACCGCATTCATCAGTGTGCCTCTTGCGGCAGCGAGATCTGCCAAACTAAAATTCCCGAAAGTATTACTTGGCAGGTTTTGAAGATTCGACGATGAATCTGGCGTATCAAGCCACAACAGCACACCACAATTTGGGCACGTCGCGTCACCTGTGGACAGCGACGGCGAAATCCGCACACACTGTCCGCAGATTTTGCAGAAGCCATCTTTGCCGTCAGGCGTGCGAGAAGACGGTTGCATTTCAGAAGATCCTGCGGGGAACAGAGTTTGCTGACGAACGACCGCCGTCACCGGACTGTGGCTTGAGATGTTTGATTTCAAAAATCCGCATGGCCCACGGTTCTGATGCACCGCATTGTTCGCCATTTGGCTGTACCGAAGCACTTCGATGTCGCATTGATCATGGTTGCACGCCTACCACCTGCACATACTTTCGGACTACATTATGCCCTACGCCAGAGTACTACGCCAGAGGTGATGAGTAAAACGGGGAAGAACAACAGCCCTGCGGCGTATGCGAGATAAACGCCGTTGGTTTTGGCTTGGTATGATGCAAGAATGCGAATTGCGCCAATTGTCGGCGAAATGGCAAGGACCAAGCAGATCGCTGCAATTACACGTATGTGGAGACGTGGTTTGACGCTTGGCGAGAGCTCAGTTTGTCGGGCAACCTCCAATTCGTGGATACGCTCTGGCGTCAATTGCTCGTCTGGCGCGTGCCGACAGGATGGGCAAATACCGTCGCCGGTGAGCATTACGCGAGCGAAGCAATGTTGGCACGTGATCACATCAAGCATGGTGACGTTCTACGAAAATGACCTTTAGCCGTTAATACCGCAGCCTTGTGGGCGGAGCATCTCATTGCTGGCGAACGCTAGCATTCACGCGGTGGCGGCAAGTGACCATGTTTAGTGTGGAAACGAACCACCGCAAGTCGGCGTGCATCGCATTGTTCGCATTGGAGACGAACTGCAGCCCGGAGATGATCAAACCGGCTCAACATCAGATAGACAGAAGAATGAGCAAGTGCCGACACACGGGCCGATTTTCGAACAAACGTCGATAACTACAGATACCTATTGAACAAGAGTCCTGCCAACGAGATGACAAGGATCCACAGCACGCCATACCCAGCCACAGAGTAGATGGCCGCTGCAAATACCAGTGTGAGACAAGTTTCGACTTTCAACTCAAATGACACTACGGCAACCGGAAGGAATCCGGCGATGAGTGATAAGTATATTGCGATGTCACCCCGCAGGAACGGCTGTGTATTCCGAAGACTTGGCATTGCATAGGGGATAAACATCCAGCAT
>JBBQSE010000046.1:0-27799 GCA_038214195.1 Planctomycetales bacterium | reverse complement strand
CCCCGCTGCCGCTGTCAGCTGTCCTGAGAGCGGACTGTTATTCCTCGCCCGAATCCGCAATTCACCACGGAGTGAATCGTCATCCACTGATGCGAATCGCATCCAGCCGGAGGAATTATCGATGTCAAACAGCACCGTCTTAACCAACGCCAGTCCGAGATCACCAGATGACCGACGCATATTGTACGCGATGTCTGATTCGTCGTCGTATTTCTGCAACTGCGTGCCGACCGCAGCAGTCAGCATGTTCCAACCAAGTTGACGAATACCAACCGGGATGCGATCCAGAAAAGCGTCAAATCCCAGATCGTTTGAATTGCGATCATTGCTGGTGAGAGAATTCGCCGAAGGCAGTTCCATCCCCAGGAGTTCTTCGAAGCCAGCCTTGAACAGCATGTTGTCGTAAAACCGATTGTATTCGGTGTACGATTGATTTGTTTCCAGAAACTTCTTCCCGTCTTTTTCAACAAGTTTTTGTTCCGACGTATAGCCTCGAGTCTGCGGGTTGTTGTCAGTCGCGATGTTTGATTCATCAAAGTTTTCCGGCAGCTCAGACGAATACGAATAGCTGTAACCGGTCTTGAAACATCCGTTGCCCAGATCTTCGAAGGAGCCACTGTCTCCGTAGTTTGCCTGATTGCCCTTCGCAAGTCGGCGCGCATCCGCTTCATCAGCCACTGGCTGAAACCAGATATTTTCGAATGACGGAATGAGGCCCGCGACCATGTACCATGCGATCCCGAAAGCCGGGTCATCTACGGAGGGTTGAATGGCGTCCAGCTGCTCCGTCATTCCTTCCTGCGTCATCTGTTCACGCATCGTCTTGCCGATTTCAAGTCGCTCGGTCAGATCCCTGACGTAATTCAACATCCGCTTCGGAGTCACATTCCGTACATAGCCGATGGCGATCGGCTTGTCGGCGATAGTGCCGGACAGTTGGGCAAGGGCGATCTGAGGCCAGAGGACCGCCAGTAAGGCGATGGCGGCCAACAGCCGGATACGAAACAAACAAGTTGCGGCGGATAACATCGGGCGCGGTGTCCATGTGGCAGGCAGGGAATGCTGACAGTTACAGGTCTGAATTCCGAATTGATTCGATTCAGAGTCGTATTTGTCTTCGCAAACACTCAGGAAACATCGGATTCCGCAAGAAAATCTCGCGAAAACGCTCCGCCGAGTTTCCCGTTTGCTCTGCCACTCATAGTTTGATGGGTGGCCGGGGTTGGAGAGCGCAGCTCGAAACCCCGGGGCTTCCTTCGCTACGCTCAGTCCAGCCCCGGCCACCCGATCTGTCAAAGCAACATTGAACGAGCGCCAAGCCGACCGGTCACACCTTCAGCATCGTCGTGTACTTCTTCAATGATCGCAGGGTCAGATAGATGAAAACGCTGATCCCAAGCATGATCGTCCACTCCGGTTCAAACAGCAATCGACGTTCGACGATGCCGTATTCCAGCAGGTTGAGCAGAAAGAACGAAATTCCGATCAGCAGCACGGATGTGTATTCGCGCCGCAAGACCATCCGCCAGCTTAGCGACCGCGCGGGGGAAATCCAGCCACGAAGACGCGGAAAAAAGACCGGTGTCGCCCGTGCCCAGTCAGCAAAGTCCTGCCCAAATTTGCCGAACAGAAATGCTTCTTCCGCCGCAATAATTCGTTCATAGTAGATCCAGAACGAACAGGCACAGAAGACGACCAGAGTCGCGTTTGCCGGAACCATGATGATTCCCAGCATGATCAGGAAATTGCCAAGGTACAGGGGGTTGCGGCAGAGGGAATACCAGCCGGTGGTATTAAGTTCCGTCGCACGCTGACTTTGTGTGTTTCTTCCCGACGTTCCGTTGCAGACGAATCCGACAGTGGTGGCTCTGATCGCCAGACCGCAGACAGAAATCAAGAGGCACATCCAATCCCAGGCATCCTGCCATGCCGGACTGCCTCCCAGGAATTGAAATTGGCTGAACGCCCACACTCCGGGGATGAGGAGCAGCGCCGGAAGCACACCCCGATGTCGAAAAAGCCACTGGCCTTCCGTTGCCATTCGCTCGGTAATCATTGGCCCGTTCCTTCAGGCTGAGAGACAAAGGCGAAAATTCGCGTGATTTTCGGAGTTTATTGAAACCACCGTTTTGCCACAATATGGCAAATTCCTGACAAAACTGGGTGTTCAGCGTCCCAAACGTGGCTTTCTGGAACTTCGAACCGTACGGTACAACCTGCCAAAACGTGTCGATTGTCCGCGACTCCACTTTGCTTCCTGCAAAATGACTCGTCCGCGCAGTATTGGGATTCCAGGCGTGCTAAACTGCCGCGCCAAAACTTGGACGAGTTCGCAGGGTATTGATCCACAAATTCGACCGAAATTGGGGCTATGGTTGAACATCAGCCGATAAAAATTGAAAAATGAGAGTGCGGCTTCTCAGGGAGAGCTGCCTCGGGACTGAATCATTCACTGAGTAACTTCATGTCGCAAACTTCACCACGTGACGTCGTCATCACTGGCATTGGAATTGTTTCTCCGCTTGGAATCGGGCGCGATGCGTTCTGGTCAAGCATCGCTGAAAGCCGAACTGGCCTGAAACCAGTCTCGCTGCTTTCCTACGTACCGACACCGGGCTGTATCGGCGGGGAAGTCAGCGACTTTAACGATGAAACCACGAAGAAACAGCACTTGAAAACTCTGCGAAAGAGCCTGAAGGTCATGTGCCGTGAGATTCAGATGGGCGTGGCCTCGGCGCTGCAGGCCATGGAAGACGCAGGGCTGGCCCCCGGCGCTGTGGACCCGGATCGAATTGGCGTTGATTTCGGCGCGAATCTGATGTCCAGTCCTCCCGAAGTGCTCATCGGTGCCGCCATCAAATCGCTGTCAGAACACAACGGTCATCCGGCATTTGACTACGAAAAGTGGGGCGAACTGGGGATGTCGGGCATGGAGCCGCTGTGGCTGCTGAGGTACCTTCCCAACATGCCCGGCTGCCACATTGGAATTGCGATCGATGCGCGGGGACCGAACAATTCAATCACACAGGATGAAGCATCCGGTGGACTGGCGATTGGTGAAGCCGCGAACAATATTCGTCGTAGTCGCGCCGATGTGATGATCACCGGCGTCACTGGGACGCGTCTTCACGCTGTTAAGTCGTGTCACAATTATCACTGGGACATTCTGGCTGATGGACCGGCGGAATCCCGTGTTCGCCCATTTGACGCTCACCGGACAGGAGAAGCCCTCTCGGAAGCATCCTGCGCGCTGATTCTGGAAGCTCGCGAACATGCCGAAGCTCGCGGTGCAAAGATTCTAGGGACCGTACTGGGCTGCGGGGCCAGCACGGTTGCTGACCGAGAAGGAACTCCCGATGAAGCGAAGGCCGTCTTCAATGCGGCCATGGCGGCGATGCACAACGCGGGCATCTCTCCACAAGATCTGGGACACATTAATGCCTGTGCCTCGGGTCATCCGGCTCGTGATCGCTACGAAGCGGCTGGCATACGCCGTATCCTCGGTGACGGAGCGGATTCCGTCCCAGTGACGGCATTCAAAAGCTACATGGGAAGCACAGGCAGCGGTGCCGGACTCTGTGAAATCGCGGCTTCACTCCTCGCGTTTCAGCATGGCGTGATTCCGAAGACGCTCAATTTCGCGACGCCGGACCCGGAACAACCGCTTAACGTCGTGCATGGCGAGCACCTCACAACCACCAACGGACTGTTCCTGAAAACCAGCGTGACACGCATGGGACAGGCAAGCGCGGTTGTGATTCAGGCGTAACTTCGTTTTGAGCCCGCGTTCAACACCGAAGCTGTGTCGGTACTTCCTGTCGCCACGCGTCATCCACGGATATTCTGGCGTCAGCGAGCTTGGCCTGCATTGCGAACGAGCCAGGCCGAACCGGCAGAATCTGCCGTAACTAAGTCGGCACGACCGCCATAATCGTTAAAGTCGGAAGTCGCAGCCGTCACGATTGTTAAGACCGCTCCCTTCAGAGCAACCGGCACGCCCGCTACAACCGATCAAACTCCCGTTGGCTTTAACGGTCCGGGAAGGTTTGTGCATTCCCGCTCAATGAACTCACGCCGTTCATCTGCCGTCTGAAGCCGTCAACGGGACGTAACTGGCACAAATGACGTTCACCGTCCGGGCTCAGAAAGAGTCGCGGTCAATTGGAGCGAAACAGTGGCTCGCAGCTCATTGAAGATTATTCTCTGTTCGTTCATCGCGATGGTTGTGGGCGGCAGCGTTATGGCTGACGAATTCACGAATCTCAAAGCACGACTCGACACGATCGAAGCGGAGAATGCAAAGCTCCGTGAGGACCTTGATGCCGTACGGGACTCAGAAGAAAACCTTATCGGCAAAATGTCTGACCTAAGTGGCGAGATTGACAAAAAGGAAAACGCTAAAGATCCGGCGAAGGAGGATCCACTCACGATGACAAGCAAGTGGAACAACGGCTGGGAGGCATCCACAAAGGATAAGAGGTTTAAATACCATGTGGGCGGTCGCGTGCAACTCGACACAGTTTTTTTGCAAAACAGTGTCGATGGGTTCGCAGGGACGGGAGCAACCGGCGATGCGGACTCCGTCAACTTTCGCCGCGCCCGATTGAGGGCGGACGGCACGATGTACGGAACAATCGACTGGGTGACCGAATATGACTTCGTCAATAACGTCAATGTCACGCCCGGTACGCCGGGCACGGAAGGAAACATTGTTCACGTTCCCGCACCCACAGATCTGTGGGTCAACTTTCGCGAAGTTCCGCTGGTCGGAAATATCCGCATCGGTAATGTGAAGGAACCGATTGGGCTGGAACACCTGACAAGCAGTCGGTATCTGGACTTCATGGAACGCTCGTTCAATCAGGATATTTTCTACGGAGCATTTAACAATGGGTTTACACCGGGAATCATGTGTTTTGATAATTGGAGCGACGACGATCGAGGCACCTGGGCGACCGGCTTCTTTAAGAACACCACCAACGCCTTTGCCTATGGAATCGGTGATGGTGAATACGCCTGGACAAGCCGATTGACGTACCTTCCATGGTACGAAGAAGAAGGCAGATATCTGATGCACCTGGGCGTTGCCGGAAGTATTCGCGATCCCAACAACCATGCTCAGCAATACCGAACTCGCGGATCACTTCGAAATGGCCCGGGCGGCCTCAATCCGGTTCTGGCGAACACGGGATCGTTCAATACCACGGAAGTCGAATTTGGCGGTCTTGAGTGGATGATGCAGATCGATTCCCTGATCCTGCAGTCAGAATACACGTGTGCCTGGAATCAAAAGAGCGTCGGTAACGGAACATCCGCTCCGGCCGGAGCGCAACTTGGAAATGTCTTCGTCTACGGGTGGTATGCGGAAGCGCTCTACTTTCTGACGGGCGAACACCGTGATTATGAAAAGAAGTCAGGGGCCTTTGGTCGTGTGATCCCCCACGACAACCTTGGTTCCCCCAATGGACTTGGTGCCTTCCAGCTCGGAGCGAGGTACAGCACAGTCAATCTTGTCGATTCCGGAATGGATGGCGGACGTGTCTCTGATGTGACTCTTGGACTCAACTGGTTCCTTAATCCCAACATGAAGATCCAGAGCAACTACGTCTACACGATGCGAGATGCCCAGGCAGGCCCCGGTGGCGGCAATTATTCCGGATTTGGAATGCGTGTGGCCTGGGACTTTTGACATTCTGCATATCGCATTGTGCTCCGCTCGGCTGCTGTGGCCCAGGTGCAAATTAAACGGCGATTCCAGGAATTCACGACCGCCACGGTCAGCAAAACAAGAAGCCCGGCTTTTTCAGAAAGCCGGGCTTCTTATACGTCGCGTGGTGTGGATAGAGGGGGTTCGCCAGGGTGTGGAATTGCAAGGCATCATTTCCAGCCACGCTGAGCATTATTTATGCGCGTTCGCAGGCAACGCGTTACTTCAACGGCGTCCCCTCGATCGCCTTTCCATTCGTCGTGAGAATCTGAATCTCATGCGCACGGTGCGGGCCGGTGTATTTCCAGACGATCTTTTTGTCTTCCGTCACTTCAAAGACTTTGATCTCGCCCTGGGAACCATAGCTCGCAATGACCGTATTGCCGTTGGGAAGTCGTTGGCCCCCGCAGGGATCAGCGAATGGCTTCAGATCAGGAAAATCATCGTTGCTGATTTTCCAGACGACGTTTCCATCCGCGTCCATTTCCACCGTCTTGTTGCCGTGCGTCAAATTCACCAGCGTGTGACCGTTGGCCAGCCGAATGGCCGTGAACGGCCAATTCTCTGCAGCACGACCTCCCAGATCCGGCAGGTCGGTGGCAAACTGCTTCACGACCTTGCCACCCGGAGCATATTCCTTCACCTTAAACGCCAGCAGGTGCGGAGCCAGATAGTTGCCGTTCGGCAGTTTGCGGGCCATCCGCGTCTGCATGTGAGCGTTGTCGGTTTCCGGCTGCAGCGGTATATCGACGACGATACTGCCATCACTGGCAACTTCCAGCAGACGTGGCTTTGAGCCCAGTTCCGTGATGAGCGTGTTTCCGTTTTCAAGACGCTGGACGGTGCCCAGTTCCTTGTTGTCGGCGGACTTTGCGTAGTGGAATACAACGTCGTTATCCCGCGTGATCTCTTTCACCTCGTCGGACCACGCGATGAGTGCGTTGCCGTTCGGCAGGATGAAGCCGTCGCGGGCACCTCCCTTGCCGGAATTCCAGACCTCAGAATTGTCTTCGCCAATAATCCCTGTGAAAGATGGTCCGGCGATGAAAAATGAATGTGTGATCGGTTCATCAGCGACCAGGGTACCCTGGACGACAAAGACACTGATCAAGAGCAGCATGCGGCAGATAGTGATGGACGCGGTTTTCATTGTGGGCTTTCGTAAGAGTAGAGCGAATTGTCGAAACAAGTCTGTCAAATATGCAAACATCGAGCAGTCAATAAGTGTCGTAACTGAAATCAGCCGCAGAGCGCTAGCTCACGGTTTTCACAGAACCGGACGCTAGCGCGTTTCGGCTGAAAAGACAATCATAAACCGCTCGATGCTAACCACGCCGAAGGAATCCGACCTGAGACAGGTCGGACTACAGTACTACAGACCAGGCTTCGGTGGCTTGACGGGATCTTTCCAGGGATCAACACCGGTCGCCCGAATGCGGCGTTTGAAAACACTGTCGCCGCAGGTCACGTACAGGACGTCGCGATTCGGTCCGCCGAAGACGACGTTGGAAAGCCACCCATCGCCGGGTTTAGTGAAGATCAAATTGACGCGACCCAGCTGATCCATCACCTGCACGCCGAGTGACGTCGTCACGTACACGCGGCCCTCGGTATCAATTGCCATCCCGTCCGCGCCGGACTGAAGATGATCGGTCACATGCAGCCAGCCGTATTCCTGCTTTGCGCCAAGCGTCCCGTCAGGCTGAATCTGAAATGAGTAACAGAATCGGCCGCGCGTGTTTGCAACCGTCAACAGTGTCTGATCGGGTGACGTGATCACGCCATTCGGGAACTCAATGCCGCTATCGACTTCTTTCTTTTCTCCTTTGATCGTGAAGTACCAGATTTTCTTGTTGTCCGGATCAGTGCAGTAGCCTGTGCCGTTACTCAGCAGGACAAGATCGTTGCCTTTGATCCCATCGACGACAACGTCCCTGGTTTTTCCATCGGCAGAATAACGGACGATTTGACCGTCGGCGTTTCGGCAGGCGTAGAGCATGCCATCGGAACCGAACATCAATCCGTTTGCCGCTCCGGAGTCCTCTGCGAAGACCGAGACGTTGCCGTCCGTATCGACCTTGTGGATTCGATTGTTTGGAATGTCGGTGAAGAACAAGTCGCCAGCGTCGTTGACCGCCGGACCTTCAGTGAACTTGTGCCCGTCGCTCACCAGTTGCCAGTCTTCTTCCGGGATCACCAGATCCACGCGGCGATCTTTCGCCTTGCCTGGTTTGAGCGGTTCCGGGTAGCCCCGCCAAATCCACCGCAGCGCGTCGGGCATGATCGATGCGCTATGTTTGCCGTTGTGGCCTCCTTCGCCCCAGATGTGATGCACGTCATAGCCGGAATATTGCAGCGCCGACAGCATCGCTTGATTGGCATGCCACCAACTTCCCGCGTAGATATCCAGATCATGGCTGCCATCCTGCAGAAAGATGCGGAGCGGTTTGTTTTCCGTCTTGCGGACGAGTCCCGGAAAAGCATCCCCGCCACGGAGCGCCACGAAGGTGCCAACCGTGCTGATGACTCGCCGAAACGCATCGGGCCGTTCCCATGCGGCGTTGAAGGCACAGATGCCACCCGAGCTGGATCCGGCGAGACAACGATCGTCCGGGTTGTCACTGAACTTCCATTTCTTCGCGACTTCTGGCAGCAGTTCATCAATCAGGAATCGCGCGTAGCGATCTCCCAGTCCGTCATATTCGAAACTGCGATTGAATCGGGGCTGGGCGTTCTCATTGGCGGCGGGAACGCTGCCATGTCCGACAAACAGTCCGAGCTGCACAGGAACTTCGCCCGACTGAATCATGTTATCCAGCGTTGTCGGCAACCGCCAGTTCTTCGCCGCGCCCAGTCCATCCTGAACAATCATCAGGCAGGGTGGCTTTGCAGGGTCGTACTGAGCCGGAACGTAGACCCAGTACTCGCGGACTGTTCCGGGAAAAATGGCACTGCGAAATTCAAACGGACCTTCGACTTTCCCCTGCGGCACGCCGTCCTTCACAGTGGCTTCCGGTGGAACCCAGTATTCGTCTTCGACAGCGACAACTGAAGACGCCGTGAGCACAGTGATGAGCAAAAAAAGATTTCGAAGCATCGGTGAGTCAGTTCCTGATGATTGAGATTTGCGAAGGTCAGGCAAGCCTCGACTGTACAGGATTTCCCACGAATCTGGCAGCGACTCAAATCCCACTTGCAATCCGATCTGTGCGGTTGGGAGCACAAGCTGGCCCACTTGTCTCGCCACGGCCCAACAAGCTCCTGACCACCGGTGTAATAATCGGCCGTGCTGTTGTAACACTTCCCCCGCCGCCGAACTGCAATAATTGATGCGCAGCATGGCTCATGATACGACGAAAGGAGTCAATCGTCACTTGATATTTCTGCTCGTGGTGCAACCAGTTCACTGGATCGCGGACCAAGACTATCGCAAAGGCGATTCAAGCTCCACTACTTAGGCGAGCGGCAGGAAAGGATTTACCAGCCGCTTGATGTAGGACGGGTCTCCAGACCCGTCCTGATTAGAAAAAAATCCGGTCCGGACGGGTCTGGAGACCCGTCCTACAGTAAAACAGAATCTGCCGATCGCCTTACCAATGACACACAGTGAACGGCTACTTCTCGACCTGCGTGACGTATGAACCAATCGAACAAGAAACGGTCCTCTATTGCCCTGGCAGTGCGTACAGGCTTCGGCCCATTAGGCGAATGCAATATCCGTTGACATTGGGTATTCCATCTTTCTTAGCTGAGCCAGTGGAATACTCCGGGTGATATACGTGTGGTTGCGTGTAGCCGATTTCCGTTGCGATTCCTTCAGCGAGCCTCGCGATTCCCAACAGGCACATCGCCAGTGAAATCGGCTTGGGACCGAATGGTGCAAGCACGACAGATGGAGCCCTACCACTATTTGTGTGGGCGACCAATTGGTCGAACGCTATTGAGGCATCGTGCGTTGGCACTCGAATGATGGCATCTGACGGTAGTTCATTGCCTCGTAACTTGCTCCATTCGTTCTTGATCCTTGCAACGAACTTCCAGTTCTCAACGAAGCCAGGCGGAATCGACGGAAATGGAAACAAGAGCTTCACGCGATCCGAACCGAATCTAACGTGGCTCAGGATCTCGCTGATCTGCAACGGCTGATATCCAACTCCAATGATCAAGCTGGCGGGCGTTTGATCAATTGAAAGAGGGTCGCCGCCAAACATCGGCAGTGGACGCCATTCTTCCGGATCTTCAGCCAAGACTCTTCCATATCGTTCAGGCAAGGAGTACGTTGCGACAAGATTCTTGATTCGAGCGGACTGCATCAGCAGAGTGAGCACTGGGAAGAAGAATCGTTTGGGCATTGCCGAAAGATCCACAATCACACTGTCGCAACATCGCAGCAAGAAGTCGGACGCAAAGTCGCCAATTTCTTGTTCGACGCAGAGCAGGTCGAAAGTTGGAACATTGAGCGCCGATCCAAAGGTCGTTTGTGCGACCGATTCCAGATGGTCAACTTTTGTGGCTATCTGTTTTTGGAAACCGTTCTGTGGACTCACAGGATCAACAATTTTCAGAAGCGTAATCTCTGAGGAACGGTGCAAGTTGAAGATGACTTCGGCCGCGGCCAGGCAGCGGTCTTCAGTTGCAATTGTGCCAATCACTGACCACTGCTGAATCTGAGGCAGCTTGTCGAGAATCCAGTTGATAGGACCAAACGGGCGAATAGACGTCATTCAGTCTGTCTCGCCGTAAAGCGTCATCTGTTTTTGATTGGTGGCCTCATCGCTGCGATTCTTTGGAACAGGATCTCGCTGGTCGTTTGATGCAAGGACATTGTCGCGTTGTAGCCATTCGCGGAATTTTGCGACGGTCAGATATAAAGGCTCTTTGGTGTGTGGAACGGTAAGCTCGTAATAGGGAGCCAGGACAGGATGCGGATACCACTTGATCGATTTGCCACGAGACAGTGTTTTGGGTGTATGGTCGCGTTGGAGCAAGAACCCCTCTGCCGTAGCGTCGTCCAATAACCGCTTCACTTCCAGATCCGATTCCAAATCGTGCTTCGCGAACGACAGTCCATTGGCTCCCGGATATGACATTCGTCGATCTTCAATGAGCTGCTTGTGCAATCGGTCGCCGATTGTGTCAATCAGACGTTGGAGCGTATTACCTTGCGGGCTTGCCGCAATCTTTTCACGCCAAAGACGGCTTGCTTCGCGGATGCCTGAATCCTGACGCAACTCGTCGAATGGTGGAAACCGTTCCTCTTTCGTCGAAAGACTGGATTCCGCTTGCGCGCGTCCCCAACTTTCCCAAATCTCTCGGCAGATACTCACGAAAGCCAAGATGTTTTCACCGGACAATGCAATGATGTCAGTCGCGCCGAAAAAGCAGACTCGCTGTGCATTTGCGGCGGCAATTTGCAAAACAGCAAGCGCTACCCTCTCCTTCTTCCACCAAGTTCTCGATTCCCAAGGCTTCCGGAAAACTTCTTTTGGATCAAACGGAATGTCGTCTGGAGTTGGCTTCTTCTTGCCGCTTTTGACTTCCTTCGCGACTTGTTGGCGAAACCAGACTTCACCGAGCTTGGCCGACAGTACGTCCTCTTTCGCAAGTTCTGTGAGAAAAGAGCAGACGTCCTTTGGCCATGCAGAGTCACAGCGTATCGCTTTCTCTGGGTGCTTCTGTGACGCACACAACTTGGCCCGCTCAATGGCTGGTGGGCTCGCCTTGAATGTGTGCTTAAGTGGATTCTTTGCTCTGGCGATTTCCGGAAAATCGCTCACTGCAAGTCGCCGGATGAAAACGTCTTCAGCGAATCGGGGAAAGACTGCATTCTTGGAGTGCTCTCCACGCTGCAAGATTGCATCCAGGTTGATGTCCTGGTAATCGCGTAGCGGTTCGCTTTTCTCAAGAACCGCATTTGGCCTTGATCCCAAGCGATACGACACCGTTCGGTCACGATTAGCAATGAGATCGTCTATGACATCGAAAAAGCGTTTGTGCTTCCGTTCGTCGCCGTCATCCTGCCGTTTGCGAAGCAAAGTCTCAAATTGATCGACTGTGACAAAGATATTAGTGTCCCTTTCAATGACTTTCGCGGAACGAAGTACACGAGTGGCTGCCGAAACTGGCTCACCGGCATGGGTGAGTGTGCCTTCGATTTCATTAGGCAGTCGTTTATCGCGACTCAAGCTATTGACGAGGTCCAGGTAAGCGCGAAGACGCTTCGTCAGAGTCTTTTCCACTTGCTCAGCCGTTTCCTGACCGCGGAGAAACTCGCAGGAATCTGCTCGTCCAAGAAGAGACGCTGCTTTGTCGAGACTCTGCGCGTTTCCCGTGACACCGATCATACGAAGCCGGTCGGGAGCCGCATCTTTCATCAGCCGACCAAGGGACAAGAAGAGGTCACGCAGAATCCAACTGTTGAAAAAGTCTGAAAAGACGATTTTTGAACGCTGGATATTCTCGTCTCGATCCGTACTGAAAATGAGTTCGTTGAGCTTCAGCGCCAAGCTCTTCGACAAGTTGATCCCAGCCCCAACGAAACGACATTGCTGATCCGGGAGCGGGTACGGGTGCTTGACATTTTTCCAAAACTCCAACCGTACTTTGGTCTCAAGGAGTGACAACAACATTGACTTGCCGGTTCCCTGCATACCCTTCAAAATGACGTTCCCGGGCAGGAACAACGGGCCGACATGAGGCAAGATTACGTCACTGAAGACCGGCGGCAGGTCAACTTCATCGGCGCCTTCCGTCAGATAGAGCGTGTGGAATGGATTACGTCGTATTGCCATGAATCAAGCCTCCCGATACAGCCGCCGAAACAGAGGCTCCCAAGTGTCACTCAAATGATGCACGAATGGCGGCACATTGTCAGGGCAATTGAAGTAGGTCATGACGAGCGAGCCTGTGTTGCCGAAACCGAATGCACCACCATAAGGTTGGGAATCGGGGTCGGACCCCTGCACCTGCGCCCAAAATCGGAAAGCTATTGCTCGCATGTTGGTGATCTCAACTGGTTCAAGCAGCCCTCCCGGAGGATTCTCCGGGAGCGTTGCACTTGGTGGCACGACGAACGTTGGGGAAAACGCAAGATGCCCGATGTTCTTTACGAGTACTTCGCCTGTGACGACTCCGCTGGGCGCGACAATCATCGGACAGAGGAGTATCCTGAAGTTCGTAAGTTGAGACAGGAATTGAGCAGCCTCCTTCATTTGGCTGCCGGTTCCAACATAGTCCTCGACGGCGACGATCCATTTCTTACCAGCGGACTTGAGATGCTTTGTCGTGTTGCGTGCGTCACCTAGATACGCGAGGACTCGAAAGTCCGGGCGAAGACTCTGTCCACGAAGTTCATTTACACGGATAAAACTACCAATATCCATCCCGGCGATGCTACCAAAAAACGTTTGCTCGACGGCGTCTTGAAAACGTTCTGAAAAGTCCGCCGCTGCGATATTCAAGCTCGCTGCATCGATGAGCCATCGGGTGATCGGCCCAGCGAATGCGGCGCGATACATGACTTCCATCTCGCGGCGACCGACAAAAAGCAACCAAGGGACGAACTCAAATAGATGCTTTCGATCATCGCCATCAGGGACATTCTCCAACCACTCTCGCAGTCGTTCCCAAGATGGTGGCGACTCTTGAAAGGGTTGATACTGTGAGTACAGTTCCGTCGCGAGCAGGCGGAGAAGATTAAGGATCTCCGACAAATGTTGCGTCTTCCCTGAGACACGACTCCATCGGTCAACCATCTCAGAAACCGATTCACTCATGGTAGTTCCCCGTCCGTTCTACCATTTCCATTCCTCACAAAAGATGCTCGCGGATTGCTATTGCGATCTGGTGAGCCAATGGCGGCGGCACCGCGTTTCCTACCATACGAAACTGTGCAGAGCGAGGCCCAAAGAATTCAAAATCGTCTGGGAAGCCCTGAATTCTCGCGGCTTCGCGAACTGACAACCCACGATGTTCTTCGGGATGCAAAAAGTATCGGGGCTCGCCAAATCGAGTATCAACTGCGGGGGCTGTGTGCTCGCGAGACAATCGTCGGAATTTTCCATTGAACGTGTGCGCCAGATCAAATCGACGACCGATGCGACGCAAATAGCCCTTTTCGCAAAGGCCCGCGATTTGTGCTTCAACATTGCGACCACATCTCTCCGCAATATCACGAGCCAATACTGGATCTGCGTCCCCAGTTTCCCGTTGCCTGATTTGTCTCCGCAGTCGTTGGACTGCCCGAAGAATCTCTTGCTCGGTTGAGGTCGTCTTCCCAAAAACTTCGGGGATATCCCAAGTCGGAATCGCGCGGTCTCCACATCTGACATTGCATAGTTTTTGGTGCTGGCCAATTCGGCGTGCTATTTTGAATTCCGTGGTGCCCTTGCCCAGTGTTTTTGGGGCGTGATTCTTCAGCCCCTTCATTTTACATAACACGTCCGCCAAAGTAATGTGACGTGTGGTTTGAACTTTTGGATGCTCACCCTTGCCTTTCCAGGCGATCATGACAACTCGACGTCGAATTTGCGGGACACCGAAGTCCGAGGAAGTCACTTTTTGCGTTTTCATCAAGTAACCCGCATTCTTCAGGAGCAGCTCTGCTTCCCGCCAATACGACTGATGGTCGCCTGAAAGTGCCCCGGTGACATTTTCAAGAACGATCACCTTTGGCCGAAGATCGATTGCCAGTCGTGTTCCGATAACAATGAGCGAGTTGCGAGGGTCGTCGAGGCGACGCAGTCCCAACGTGGAAAAGCCTTGGCATGGAGGTCCTGCAATCACAACTGCCGGACTCGCGACCTTGTTTTTCAAGCTGGAGGTAGCTGCTAAGTCAACGAGGTGGCCATGTGTTTTAAGATTCGCGTTGTGGGTGTCTATGGCCGATTGTTCGATGTCAAAAGCAGCCAGCCCACGAAACCCTGCTTGTTCGAATCCAATATCCAGTCCACCACAACCGCTAAAGAGTGAAACAAAAGTCAATGCATTGTTAGACATGTTAATCACCCGTGACTCGAATCCGGCCTGTGACGTCTCCCAAAGTGTAGTGCAAAACATTGAAGTTGAGAAAGGTGATCGAGGCTTGTTTTAAGAGCGGTTTCAGGTTTGAAGATGCGACATCTGCTTTTTGGGCCTCATGAGCCGGTCTATTGCATCCTATCATTCGACGTCGGGCGCCTGCAGGCACCGCAGGCGGTGCAGTTCTGCTGAGCGCAGTAACTGCCCTTGCGTTGCCCTGATGCGGAAGCGCAGTGCCGGAATGAATTCAGGGTTTCGCGTCGAGCGGCCTCTTTGTCTTTGAGAGGGCACCATTCGGACTGGCAAGTGTCGGGAGCCACGCTGACGGTCGGACTTTGATCTGGGAGCGACGTCTACGGTGACATGACGGGGTGGCAGGTGATTGTATTCCACACGTTCCGGCGTGAGGCAATTGCCCGGCGTGACGTTGAATGAACTGCAGGTTGCACACGAGCGATGGGTCAGTGGTTTGGCAGCGAATGGGCAGCGAGGTTTGTTGTTTGCCTCGCACAAAAAACATCACGGCGGAGCGTGATGAGTACATACTGACAGTATTCACAGCGATTGTCAGCACGCTGCCGGACAAGTCGTCGAATCGCAGCATCCAACGCCATCGTGTCAGCCCCGTGTACCGTTGATGGCGGCACGCGCTTTCATCTGCAGTATGCTGATAAAATTGATCGCCCGCACACAGGCTTCGTATTCTGAACGCTCTTCGGCGCTCAGCGTCCCTTCGGTGGACTTTTCCGCGAAGTCATCCAGTTTCTGTTGCACATCCGGTGCGGCTCGCAAGTCGGCGATACTCCGGGCAACGTCAGGCGTCAGACATCTGCTGACGGGATCAAGGAGTTCATCGATTATTGCAAATCGGGAAGGTTGAATCGTGGCCGGATTTTAATACGTGACGACAGGGACGGGAATGGTCTGTCAGGAAATCAAGCATCGGTGTTGGAAGAATTTTGCGGTCCACGCAGATCGCAATGACGGCGACCATACGTGTGTCAAGTGCGCAGGTTGGGGCACGAAAGCCACAATGCTGCCGGAAATCAGGCACAGGTATGTTAAACTTTTGCGATGACAAACTTGCAGTTTTCCTGAATCACCCTCCATCACCACCACTTCTGATTGTTACAATTTCCGGTGACAAACGACTAAATGGAGAGCCAAAATGCCAACAAAACGAATGGAACGAAAAACCGCCAGCACAGTCCCTGTGGAGTTCGCCGGAAAATGGGTGGCGTGGAGTTCAGACCACTCCCAGATTCTTGCATCTGATCAATCGTTGCAGGCATTGTGGAAAATGGCGAAGGAACAGGATCTGCGAGACCCGGTCTTTGAGAAGGTGCCTCGAGCGGACGTCAGCTTTGTTGGAATGCGATGACCGTCGGATTCGTTGAGTTTGGCTCGTCAGCCGATGAGGTCATTATACTCGGGCACGGGGGCTGTCTGGACTATTTCACAGCCATCTTTGACGGTGAACGAGCCGAACTGGAATTGGTTCCAAATTCGTACTTGCCCGCATCGACCGTGACGCCAGAAAAATGAGGTCAGGTCGGCTTCTGCTATCCAGGTCCACCGGAACCAACTACTACGATTCGGGACGATTGACGGGTGCCAATGCTTCATAAGGCGTGAGCCGATGATAGCGTGCCAACGAGAACCGAGGGCTAGCGCCCGACGGCTGATACGGCAGTGATAATCCGCTCGATGCTTATCCCACTACGCGGCCTTTTGGCGGCGTTTGATCTGACGATTGCGGAGACTCATGCGAAGCTGTTCGACGCTGAATCGCATCGTGTGCAGTAGGCTGCGTTTGCGGCTTGAGTGACGACTGTAGAGTTTCGCTCGTGGATCTACGGCGGCGTTTGTATCGAAGCGTTTTTCGACTTCGCGGGTGACAACTGAAAACAGGTTGTATTCATTCAGGACCTGCTGCCGGGCTTTGCGGATCGCGGGCAGGCGTCGTTCGAACTGGTTGGTGGCGATGGCTTCGCGAATGATGACTGCCGCGCCTTCCGGATCGCGCACATCGATCGGGATGAAACTCTGCGGGTCAAAGTAGTCGGTCACATTTGGACAGCCAAAGTAAAATGGCAGCGTCAGTCCAAGGAATGCGTCGGAAAGCTTTTCAGTCCAGTGATGCGGCGCCTGGTGATTTTCGATGACGATGTGGTAACGGTACGGATCGAGTGCGTCCGCTTTATCGTCGATCGGGCAGATGCCTCGGCCAAACAATGCCATCTCGGGCATCAATTCCTTGAGTCGCATCGTGAACGCATAACGATCGGCATGAACTGTGTTCGTCTGTTTCTTGCTGGAACATACGGCGGAGAGATCGCCGGTCTTGTGTTCCGGCGGCGACTGAGCCATCTCATCCCACGTTCGCAGATGCTGTTTCGATTCGCCGTAGAACCAGCGAAGGGCGGGTTGCGTGTAGATCGCCTGCGGATTGGTGATGGCCCACGGTTCCTGGCTGGTCACAATCACGCCAAATTGATTCAGAAAGTCGTAGCCGTACGTCTTGATCGATGACGGTTCCATCGTGATAAACAACGTGTGTTGCGGGGCGCAGGCCAGCGATTCGATGCGCGTCGAGAAGCGTTCGCCCGGAGTCGGTGGCATGTCGTCGTAGACCGCGAGCCAGTCGTACTGTGAGGCATCCGGGTCAAACGTAAACTGGCAACGGCCCCAGGTCGGAATCTGGCCGGGAAACTGCCGCAGGAAAATGCCCTGCTGATGCTTCAGGTGCCCCTTGGCAACAAACTTCACAACGATGGGACGTCGATCAGCGGCCAGAGCAGGGCTTGCGGCGTCGAATGATGGGGCCATCCTGGCGATTCACTTGATTCAGGGAGCAAAATGTTCATCTTTCCGATCGGAACGAATCCGCCGTATTATTCGAGAACCCAAACACGACCGCAATGCCAACATCCGCTTCGTGAAACGCGACTTCATGACTGCACCTCAAGTCAGTTCGAGTTCTAAGCATCAGCCTTCCTTTTGGGATGTCGTGGACGCTGCGCTCGTCATCAATCTTGACCACCGAACCGACCGCTGGGAAAAAGTGCGCGAGCACCTCAAATCGACGGTTCCCGACGGCAAACTGCACCGTGTTTCCGCAGTGCTGGGCAAGAAACTTGAAGGCTACCAGACATCCCACTGGTTCCGCCGCACAAAACGGCCTGAAACATGGGCCGGACGCGCCGGGTGTTCGGTCTCGCATCGCAACGCCATGCGGCTGGCCCTGGACCGAGGCTGGAACTGGGTACTCATCATCGAAGACGACGCTCAGTTTGTACGTGGATTCAATGATACTTTCAGCCAGCAGCTGGCTTCGTTCATGAAAACTCAGGGTGAAACCTTCGGATTCGTGTACCTTGGATTCGATTCACCCAAGCCCCCCGTTCGACGTATTTTCGCATCAGAATCGGGTTGCCGAATCTATCAGATCGGCGGTGCCAACACGACGCATGCTTACCTTGTCAACCGACCGATGATGCAAAAACTGCTGCAAAAATTTCCGCAGACTGAAACGGATATCTGGTCGTGGACGGCCAAAAATGTGGCCATCGATCGCTGGTATTCGCTCAATCTGCAACGCTGGACGAGTGTCGCGGCGGTGTGCCCGCAGTTCGCAATTCAGGAGCCGTCGTTTTCCGATATCACACAGCGCGCGAGCGATTTTTGTGAAGACCCAAACGTCGATATCCTGCAGCCTCTGGCCGGGTCAAATGCGGCATGGAAGATTTCCACATTGCTGCGTGCCGTCTCCCGCCCCGTAACCTCGATCCCGCAGCAAATGAAAGCATGGGCGCGACGATGGTACGGTTTCTGATCTTTGCATCGAGCGGCCTGATATTGTCGTATCAGCCGGAACGCGCCCGCGTCCGGTTCTGTGAAAACCGGGAGCTATCGCTCGGCGGCTGATTTCAGTCGCGACACTAATTGGACAGCGCCACTTTTGGTGAAAACCGAGAGTTTTAGCAGCCCGAAGCGTCAGCGAGGGATAGTGTCTTACTCGTTCCCTCGCTTACGCTTCGGGCTACAATTGAACCCAAAGTGGCGCTGTCCAACTAATTGCACACTCAATGCCTACCGCAATAAAAGTGGTCTCCCCTGATTCGGTCAACTGGTGCTAGAATTCTTGGGCAGTCAAGGGACTCATCCGCCGTGTTGAACGCGGCTGCCATCATTTCGCGAGATCCACGGATGCGATTTCTGATCAAGCTTCGACGCAGTCTCCAAAAAAAGTATTTTCCCACCGAGCGGGACAAGGCAATTCGTCGCTGGAGATCGGACAAGGGCGATCAAACACTGCGGCTGGACTACGACCTGAATTCTGATTCAGTCGTGATGGATCTCGGCGGATATCGAGGCGAATGGGCCGACGAGATTCACGCGCGCTACGGCTGTACCGTCCACGTGTTCGAACCCGTCAAGTCGTTTGCCGAAGGCATCGCCGCGAGATTTGAAGGAAACACGGCGATTCATGTGCATGGCTGCGGTCTTGGTTCGCACACTCGCACGGAACGAATCGGCCTGTCCGCCGATGCGAGTTCGATCTTCCAAAACGATGGTGCGTTGGAAACGATCGAACTGGTGGACGCGGCACAGTGGTTTTCGGCGCACCGGATTGAAACAGTCGATCTGATGAAGATCAACATCGAAGGCGGCGAGTACGAGTTGCTGGAACGGCTGCTGGATTCCAGCCTGGCGTCACATGTCCACAATATCCAGGTTCAGTTTCACAACATCGCCCCGGATTCCGAAGCGAGAATGAATGCGATCCTCGCACGATTGCAGGCGACGCATCAACCGACTTACCAGTACCACTTCGTCTGGGAAAACTGGGAACGCAGCGCGGCGTGAAGGCGACTTATAACCTGTCCGTGAATTGGATGATGCCGGATTCTATTCCGTCCCCAGTGGAAATCCCGTCGGCGGAGCGCCGGGCGGTCAGTACACCCGTCGCTCCGCCGACGGGACAGTTTCTTAGCATCGAACAAAAAGCGAGTGTCGTGAGTGTAACAGCATTTTCAAAGAACCGGACGCTAGCGCGTTCCGGCTGATAAGACAATCATCAACCGCTCGCTGTTTACGCCGCCTTCTTCGATTCACTGCCGCACCAATTGTTGTTTCGGAGACGAAAAATGTAGCCGCGAAACATCGACCGAAACGCCTTGTGAGAATGAATCGTGGTAGTTGGAAATTCTCCCGGCTGCCAGCGTGCTTCTGCCCAGCGCGCCCACACCGCGAATGGGTTCCAATGATTCATGATCGCATCGCGCCCGGCGGCGATGGCATCGAATTCACTTCGGGTCGGCGCTGATTCCAGGAGTCTCCGCATCGTGGCGATCGATTTGTCAGGTCGCCGTGGATCAATGCGCGCGAATGATTCCGCCGGCAAAAAATCTTCGACATTTGGGCAGCCAACGTAGATCGGAAACGCCCAGTTCAGGTAGGCGTCCGCAATCTTCTCAGTCCAGTAATTTCGCTGCTGACAGTTTTCCAGCGCGAGATGAAATCGAAAGGGCAGGGTGGCTTCCCGTTTGTCGGCGATCGGCTGAAAGCCTCTTCCAAAATGGACGATCTGATCACCCAGTTGTCGCTTTGCTTCGTCCAGAAAGATCAGTCGCAGTCGCTGGCCCGATGTAAAGCGATTGTTTGAACACACAACCGAGATACGATTCTGTTTCTCCGGCATCGGAATTGACGCGAGATGATCGTACCCAAAAGTGTACTCATTGGCAGGTTGCTCAAGCCCTGTGTGCCAGCACAGGCCAAGCGCATCTTCAGTCAGTCGAGGATGTCGGGACTTGTCATGGGAATCAACAATCCAATGGAACTGTTGGTAGTACTTGAGCGGATACACTTTCTTTTCTAACGGTTCGGCGACGATGAGCATCGTGTTGCGAGGATCACACCGCATGGAATCCACCGGGCGCGCGTTGCCTGCGACGATCCAGAAGTCCGCCTGAGTCCCCGGTTCGGGATTCAGCAGGATCTGACAGCGTCCCCATTCACAGCGCGCGCCGGGCGTCAGTAGTTCCATACGGCCCGGAGCGTTATCCATCGTGACAACAATACGCAGCGGGCGGTGGTGCTTAGCAATTTGCGGGTGTTGCATCGGCGAATTCCGGCCTTTCAATGCGATTCATAAAACGGCTTAGCATCGAGGGTTAAATAACTGTCGGTTCCTAATCAGCCGCTGGGCGCTAGTCCCCCGGTTTTCTCAATGAACCGGACGCTGACGCGTCGCGGCTGATAAGACAGTAATTAACCGCTCGGTGCTTAACAAAGGATCAGGCCGCAGCCCGGCGACGAGAAAACTCGGGAAGTTTCCAGTCGGTTTGAAACGTCACGTAATTGATCAACAGAGATCGGCGTTCCTTGCGAATGTCCTTCAGCTCCAATCCATGCCACGTATCGTCATCCGGCGCGAACAGATAGGCGATGTTGTGACGATAGGGGATTGTTTTCACCAGTTTCTGGTCGTTGTCATAAATGTCCGTTCCCAGATTTTCAGACTCGCCCCAGGAATTTGCATAGACCAGCATCGACATCAGTTTCTCTTTGATATCGGTATGTGGTTTCAGCCAGAATCCTTTGCGGTCGGCGATGACTTCGACGCGCAGGTAGGCGTTGCTCAGGTCGCGATTCAGGATTCCTTCGAAAGCGACAATGGTCTCGGGCGATCTCAAATCGTCAATGAGTCGTTTGAGCGCCGGGAACTCGTGGATATTCTCATTGCCCACATAGCAGCGCAGCTTTCCATCCACACCACCGCCGCCGTTGTCTGCAGCTCTAGTGCCGTCGTAAGCGCGACGTCCATCAGGAATCGGCCGGTTGACGATTTCCGCGATCATATCATCATCCAGCGCATTCTCCATTAACCAATGCGCGTAGGGATAATTATGCTGCGTTGTTGTGGTGCGTAGTGCGTTCAGAAGAGTCATAATGAGCAATCCTTTCCTGGATAAGTTGAGCCACTTTGGGAGTGTCGTTGGGGGGATCGTAGAACCAGTCAGCCAATGTGCCGTCAAACGGACGTGTGATTCCGTCCTCTGCGAACATTTGGTGAAACCGCTGAAAACGCTTCGCCGGGCGTTTTTTTGTCAGATGCTGAACAAACACCGGGCGACCTGTGGAAGCAGCTTCCGTAATCATCGAAACAGAATCGCCGGTCACCACAAAATGGGACGCCAGTGCCAGAGCCGCAAAATACGGATTCTCAGACTTCCGGTCCCAGACGAAGTGCTTCGCTCCAAATTCCGCGTGCAGGCGGTCTGTGATTCGTGCCGGAGTCCGATTGGATGGCAGCATCACAAGTCGCACATCATGGTTTCGAGCCACACCATGCAGACCCTGGATAAATTGATTTAAGTCGCCGTCGTTAAAGGAATAGTATCCGTTCGGGCCACCGATCAGGACGGCAACGAGTGGTTGACGCCCGTCTGAAATACTTCGCGCGACCGAAGAATTCCCGGCGACCTGCAGGCGTTCCGGTGTGACGTAATGAATCGCGCCGGTCGTCAGGAAGACATTCTCGCCACGAATGTAATCGTGTCGCGGCACAATCACCAGGTCGAATTGCGACGGATCGACTCGCGGATCCTGAATCTGAACCGCAAAGACAGCATCACCGTATTTCTTTTTAAGCCAAAGCGCCGGAATGACTCCGTGACGTCCGCAGGAAATCACAATGCGAGGAGGAGGTTCCTGCAGCAATTGCTGCGGGTCCTGCAGCACAAATGCCGCCCTGGGAATGAGGGGCGTCGGTACGATAGTCCACGGAAAACGCAGCCGAGTCGTGAGGTTCCGGGGTTCATATCCGAGAGCGCGCGAGAGTCCGGACATTTGGCTCATCATGCCAGCCAGCCCTTTGCTGACGCACCAGCATCCACTGGGATGGCTCCGCATTGGCAGAACATCCAGCGCAGCGCGAGAATTCGTCTCTGATAAGGCCCCGCCGTCCATAGCTCGCCCTAAAACCGCTCTCCAGCCAATTCATGGATAAACACCATCCATGTTTTCCACCAGCATCTGAAACATGCGAAACGCATTCGAGCAGCACCTGACGCCGGGGACATTCGGGGGCGATCTTAGGAACGCGTTCAAATTGGGTCAATATCACCCCCAGACGGGCGCGTTGAGCCCAAAACCATCGCCCCGTGGAATTGTTTGACTCGTTTCGGCGGGCTATGGGCTGTTGAACTATTCGTGGCTTCTACTTCAAAACGGTAGCCGAAGCCGCACTGAGTTTTCCGAAAGCGAGATGATTCACTCTGCACCTGCGTTGGACTTGATTCGACTTGTGTTTAGGCGTATTCCACAGTTTTGAGGACGCAAATGCGTGGCCCTGATGGGTCATGGGGCGATGTCGATGTCGGCCATGCGTTGGACCGGGAATGGAACGAGGAGTCTCTGGTGGATCTTCCAAATCTTCCGCCGCTGTTTGTCTATGGCGCGATATTGGTTGGATTTGTAGTTACCAATCTGATCCTGGCTCACATGCTGGGACCGCGAAAACATACGCCGGTCAAGGACATGCCGTACGAGTCCGGAATGGACCCGGTTGGCGATGCCCGCCAGCCGTTTGACGTTCGCTTTTATCTGGTCGCAATCCTGTTTCTCGTCTTTGACGTGGAACTACTGTTTTTGTACCCGTGGGCGGTCAGTGCTTATACTGAACTGGGAATTCCGCCGGAACTGCGTGACACGGTGTTTGGAGTAATGCTTGTTTTCATGGCAACTCTGGCACTGGCTTGGGTTTATGCCTGGCGGAAGGGAGTGTTTCGATGGCGGTAGGTCTTCCCGAAAATATTTTCATGACCAAACTCGACGCGGCGGCAAGTTGGGCGCGCTCGAACAGCTTGTGGCCCATGCCATTTGCGACGGCCTGCTGCGGGATCGAACTGATGGCGACAGCCGCTTCGCGTCATGACCTCGCCAGGTTTGGCGCGGAAGTGATGCGTTTCAGTCCTCGCCAGTGTGATTTGCTGATCGTGGCCGGGCGGGTTGTGATGAAAATGCTGCCCGTGTTGCAGCGAATCTGGCTGCAGATGCCTGAGCCCAAGTGGTGCATTTCGATGGGTGCCTGTGCCTGTTCCGGCGGTGTCTTTGACACCTACGCAGTCGTGCAGGGCGTGGATCGATTCATCCCAGTCGATATGTACGTTCCTGGCTGTCCGCCTCGGCCTGAGCAGTTGCTTGCGGCTGTGATCGAGATGCAGGCGAAAGTTCGGCGGACTGGCACGGTAATGGGGAAAGAATTCTTGGCACGCGACACGCCGATGGGCCCTGAGCCATTTGAATCTGAGGAGCGCTACCGCATTCAGGAAGCAAACCTCGTGCAACTTGGCAATTTTTCTGCCGCCGCGACTTCAGCTGGTAGCCGGGGAGCCAACGGTCATGGTTGAACTGGAAACTTTGCAGCAAAAATTTGGTAGTTCCCTCACAGAGAGCATGTTTCGCGACAATCGGCGTGTTGACGTACCGGCCTCGCAGCTGTTTGATCTCCTCAGCTGCCTGAAGTCTGAGCATTGCTTCGACATGCTGGTGGATATGACCGCAGTCGATTATCTGGAGTATGAAGGGGCAGCGGATCGTTTCGGCGTGGTGTATTTGCTGCTGAACGTGACGACCGGAGAACGCTTAATCGTCCGCACTGCGGTCAATCTGCCCAACCCTGCACTGCCTTCGGTCTATTCACTCTGGCGCGGAGCGAACTGGATGGAACGTGAAGTGTACGACATGTTTGGCATCGTTTTCAACGGCCATCCTGACCTGCGGCGCATTCTGATGCCCGAAGAATTCGCGGCGTTTCCTCTGCGGAAGGATTATCCACTCAAGGGTCGCGGCGAACGGCATAATTTCCCGGTGATTACGCGGTCGGGCAGTTAGCACCTGTCCAAAATTAACATCGACTTTTTCGACGTATCAAACGCCGGTGCGAAACGATCCCGTCGGCGGAGCGACGGGTGTACAGTAGACCTGTCTCAGGTCTGAGTCTCAAGAGTATGGTCAGTGGTTTGGCTCCCGATCTGAGACAGATCGGGCTACAGAATGCCCATGAAATCTTTCGGGTCAACCTTCTTTCGCGCTGTAACTTTTGCCGTATTGATAGCAGCGATTGCCGTTCAGGCCGATGCCGAGACTCTGAAGCTCGACGGCAAGACGATGGGCACCTATTACGCAATCGCGATCGATAGCGCGTTAGCGTCCGACGCGGATGCGATTCAGGCTCAGATTGAAACTTGTCTGGCCGAAGTCAATCGACAGATGTCGACGTGGGACCCGGAGTCGGAAATCTCGCGATTCAATCAGTCGGAGGACACGGACTGGTTTGCGGTGAGTCCTGAATTTGCGGCAGTTGTCGTGGAATCTATTCGCATTCATCAACTGACGGCCGGTGCCTTTGATCCAACCGTCGCTCCGCTTATTGATCTCTGGGGATTTGGAGCGAAACGATCAAAACGCTTTCCAACTCAGGAAGCGATCGATGCGGCTCGCGGCAAAGTCGGCATGCAATTTGTGGAAGCAAAGCTCGAACCGCCGTCGATTCGCAGAACAATGTCTGGAATCACATTGAATCTGTCAGCAATTGCAAAGGGACACGGGGTCGATCGCGTTTCGAATTTACTGACGTCGCTGGGATATCCGTCACACGTCGTGGATATTGGCGGCGAGGACCGGACGGGGATCGCCAAAGCCAACGGCGAAAAATGGAGACTCGGCGTTGAATCACCATTCGGCGAAATCTATCGCGTCATTGAATGCACGGAACAGTCAGTCGCGACATCTGGCGATTACCGAAACTATTTTGAAATCCGGGGAGTCCGATATTCTCACGCGATCGATCCGTCCACCGGCTGGCCGGTCGTCAATCCGCCAGCGTCCGTCTCAGTACTCAGCGACTCATGTATGACGGCAGACGGACTGGCAACCGGCTTGATGGTGATGGGCACCGAACGAGGCATGCGATTCGCCAGAAGAAACGGGCTTTCGGTGTTATTCCTCGATGTCATGAACGAGCAAACGGTTGCGGAACAGGCAACGGGGGAATTCAGGAGCGCCGCCAACGACCTCCAGATGCCGTTTGTTTCAATACTGGCAGTCCTACTGCTGGCTCTCGTCGCGATGACAATTAGCTTCATCTCGAAGAGACCGCAATCGTAGCGGTCCCGGATGACTCGACGAGAAGCTGGGTGATTTGCGTCGATCACTGTGCCACAGTCACAACTTATCGCCTGGCATAAAAATGACCAGATTCTCAGTGACGCGACGCCGACATGTTGTCTCTGGCGATTCTCGCAGCCGCTGCCAGAATGCGGTGAATGGGAAAAATTGTTTCCCTGCCTGCTGCACTGTTCCTTTGGGCGCTATGCGTTCATTATACCGAAGCGGAACCTCAACGCTGGCACTGCACGATTTCACACTTTCCATCGGTTTCACTCGATGCCACTGTCTGCCGTAGATACTTTGGAAACTGATTCAGCGGAACGAGAATACGTCTGGACCCTGAATTTCGGGCCTCAACATCCGGCAACGCACACGACGCTGCGGCTGGTGCTGACTCTTGACGGCGAACGCGTTCTGAATGCCGTGCCTTACATCGGATATTTGCACAGCGGTTTTGAAAAACTTGGCGAACATCTGGATTTCAACCAGTATGTCACCATCGTCGATCGTATGAATTATCTGTCGCCGCTGGCTAATGAAATCGCATGGCATCACGCAGTGGAAAAGCTGCTGAACATTGAACTGACGCCGCGCTGCAAGTATTTGCGAACGATTCTCGCCGAACTGATGCGGATGCACGATCACCTGCTGAATTTGGGCACGACGGCTCTGGACCTCGGCGGCTTCACGGCGTTCCTCTACTTCTTTCAGCAGCGCGAACACATCTACGACATTGTTGAGATGGCTTCCGGACAGCGATTCCATACCAGCTACACCCGCGTCGGCGGTGTGTTGTTTGATGTGAATACGGACTGGGTCAATTGCGTTCGCAAGTTCATCAAAGAGTTCCCGAAGGTCTACGACGAAGTGGACCGCCTGCTGACGAAGAATCGAATTTTCGTCGATCGTACAAAGGGCATTGGTTATCTGAGCCCCGAAGACGCCACTAACTTCAGCGCCACCGGGCCAATGGCTCGAGCCAGCGGAATCGAACGCGACATTCGCCGTGACGAGCCTTATCTGGCGTACGAAGATTTTGAATTTGACGTGGTCTGTTCCAAAGGCGGTGACTGCTATGCCAGGTACCTCGTGCGGATGCGTGAGCTGCAGGAAAGCCTGAAGATCATTGGTCAGGCGATTGAAAATATTCCGTCCGGCCCGGTGAATATCGCGGTGGACAGCGACATGGTGCTGCCGGCAAAACCGTCCGTCTATCGCAGCATCGAAGGGTTGATTCAGCACTTCGAAGTGATTATGCCAAACAAGGGTTACGACGTTCCTCGTGAGCAGGTCTACGCGGCGACGGAGTCACCCAACGGCGAACTTGGTTTCTTTATTGTCGGCAACGCGGAAACCCGCGCTTATCGGGCGAGGACTCGTCCGCCATCGTTTTTTCATTTTGCGATGTTTCCTCACATGATCAAGAATCATCAGTTGAGTGACGTCGTAGCGGTGCTGGGAAGTCTGAACATTATTGCCGCCGAACTTGACCGCTAAATCAGGAACTGTCGTGAAATGAGTGGACTCAGTGAACAACTCCGCCAGCGAATTCGTGAGGAGTTCCCAAAGTATCCGAACAAACGAGCCGTCACGCTGCCAGCGCTGCACATCGTGCATGACGCGATGCGAGCCGTTTCGACCGAGGCGATCATTGAGATCGCCGAATTGCTGGAGCTGCATCCTGCTGAAGTTCACGACACGATGTCGTTTTACAACTTCTTCAAGGACGAAAAGCATGCTCTGGGAAAGCACCGGATCTGGGTTTGCCGCAGCATCTCATGCATGCTTCGCGGCGGAGAAGAAGTGCTGGAAAAGGTCTGCAATAAATTCCACGTTCATCCCGGCCAGACATCAGCGGACGGCAAGGTGACTTTGGAATTTGCGGAATGTCTT
>JBBQSE010000045.1:0-27965 GCA_038214195.1 Planctomycetales bacterium | reverse complement strand
CTGCAAGATCTATGGTCAGCAGAGCTCCATTGATCGATTCCAGTAATCCCGGCATCGGAGTGTTTTGGGCCAACTGTTGTTTCAGTTCGCTGAGCGTTCCAAGATCAATTGCTCCCACGAAATCGTTGGTTGGAAAATTGGTCGCCAACTGCTGTTGAACGGTGCCAGTCGCTGTCCCCGCCGCGGCCCGTGGAGCCAGCATCTTCTTCAGCAGTGACTCCGGGCCAATTAACAGCGTTCGATCGTCAGGCATGGCGACCATACAGCTTTCAAAGACTGTTACGTCCTGAGATCCGATCTTCCCCGGTTCACCCTCTCCAAGTCCGACCAGCGTAACGTCGAACACGGCCTTGCGATCCAGAGGCTCTGTTGTTCTCAGAATAATGCCCGGCATCGATTGTACTCTTGCCTGGCGGCCGCTCTCCATATCCGCCGCCGGGATGGGCATTCCGTCCGCGTGCATGATAAATTTTGCCAGACTTGCCGCAGGAATGTCAGCCTGGAGCGACCGAACAGACCCATCCATAAACCCAGCGAGAAACTTCTTGTCAATCTTTCCCAGTGCCTTCACGGGATCTTTGGGATCGAAGTCAAGTCCCCCAGGTTTCGTCCAGAATTCTGCTCGATCGGGGCCCGCCAGCACGGTCATAATTGTGTTACTTGTTCCGTCGGTGATCATCTGCATTCGCGGGCATTCATCTCCCGCGAACGGAGCTCCTTCGCCGGTGAAGAGTTGCACGGACGTCTTGCCTTTTTCCTTGACGCCAGGAGTCTCATACACTGTCGGCATCTTCTCGATCAGCGACTTGTTGTGATCACTGTCCCACGGTTCATTCAAATGGAACTCGTTGAACAGGGCGGCTTCTTCAATATAAGGCAAAGCCCAGACACGCCAACTAAGGTTGCCCTTATTCTGATTGTCGATTCCATCGTCATCCGGAAAGGCACCGTAGACGTCATGCATGTTGTGCATCGCCAGAGCGCATTGCTTGAGATTATTTTTCAACGCCACGGACGTGCTCGATGATACAATCATTGGATTCAGAGCCCGATCCACGGTTTCCTTGTCGAACAGAACGGCCGCCTCCAGAACCTGACGCGGATCCATTCCCAGTTCTTTCGAAATCGACGCGAGCATTTCGTCCAATTCCGGCCGACCTTTCGCCGCTTCGACCAGAGTCTGCAGGTGTTTGGATTTCAGCAGTCGTGCGGGCTGAAACGCCACGGCACCGACGACGTCTTCCGGCATGTAGCGATGCACTGCTGATGCCAGTGCCGCCGGAGTTACGGTAGTCGCCGTCTTTTGTTTTTGCTGACCGTCGCTGTTCGAACTCAACAGCACCGCTGCGATAATTCCCAATGCCCACGTACGACGCATGATTGATCCCTTTAAGAAACAGTTTTGTATTCTGAAAATGCCGCCCTCCGGCGACGATGGAGTGCGTTTGCTCGCGATCTTGTCTACCTCATTCCCGTGGTGAACGGTTTTCGCGGCGTTTCAGTCTCTGACTTTATACCCGATGGCCTGCAATTGTGCATGGACTCGCTCGGCATGAGTTCCCTGAATTTCCAGCCCGTCCTGGGTGATCGTCCCTCCGGCACCGCACGCATTTTTCAGCACTTTTAGCAAAGCAGGCAAATCGTTGTCGTCCGCCGTTAACCCGCGAATCACCGTCATCATGCGTCCGTGTTTGCGTTGCTCGACGGCAATTCGAGCGGTCTGTTTTCCGGGCGGCGTGCGGACCGATTCCGGCGGCAGGCACGTACATTCCGATTCCAACTTGTCACACCGCTCACAACGCGGTGGCCGATCGAAGATCGTTCCTGCAAGAAGTCCCATGATCATGCCGACTGGGGGAGAAAAATCCCGTCGGCAGAGCGACGGGCCTACTGTACACCCGTCGCTTCGCCGACGGGAATTCCTCAACTACGGTTGCCTGACATCTATACACACAACTTCCTTGTCATCGCGAACAAACAGATGCCCCCTGGCAATGGCCGGTGCCTGGCGAGTTGTTTCCATCACGGTCGCGCGACCCAACTCATGGAATTCTTTCGGCGATGCTTCGACGATCACAACTTCCCCCGCCATCGTGGTCAGAAACAGTTTGCCGTCGGCCAGAATCAGATTGCTTTTCCCGAAGCGATTCTTCTGCCACATCGTCTTGTGATCTTCGAGTCGGATGCAGACCAGATTTGTGATCGGTCCGGCACTGCCGCTGTTGTCGAGTGCATACAGATATCCGTCATGAACCACGGGCGTCTGCCATTCGGCTCGAAGCTGGCTGTCTTTACCCAGCGACGACCAGACGGATTCCGCTTTGCCGCCCTGCGGATCCGGCTTGACCTTTATGATCACTGAACCATGATTTTCGCCTGCCGAAATCAGGACGTGCTCGCCATCCAGAGACAAAGGCCCCGACGTGTTGCAATCGTATTCTGTTGGAAATGGAAATGACCACTGCTCAGTTCCGGAGGCTGGCTCCAGTCCGATCGCACCCGCCGCTGTGAGTGACACGATCTGATCCTTGTCGCCCAGCTTCATCATCACGGGAGACGAATATCCTGCGTTGCCGCGACCCGCTTTCCAGGCCAGTTTGCCGTCTGCAATTCCAAACGCCGCGACCGCCGCAGTCTTCGTTCCTGAATGGACGATGACGTGATCTTTGGTGACGAGAGGAGAACAGGACACGCCGTATTCATTCGGCTTGCCACTCAATAACTTCGGAACATCGACCGACCACAGTTGTTTTCCGTCATCGGCCTTCAATGCGACCAGAATTCCTTCGCCAGTGAACGCGAAGACGTTGCCGTCCACAACCGTGGGCGTCGCGCGCGGGCCGTTGCCCATGCCGTTTTCGTACATCGGAGCGACCGGTGTTCGCCAGTGTTCTTTGCCATCGGCGGCGTTCAGACAGACGACGTACTGATCGCTGTTGTTCTGAAACATCGTGTACGCCGAACCATTTGCCACCGCGACTCCCGACATACTCACACCCAGCGGCGTTCGCCACGCGATCTTTGGTCCGGACGCGGGCCACTCGCTGACCAAACCCGTTTCCGCCGACACACCATTGCGATGCGGCCCCAGGAACTGCGGCCAGTCGTCACCATTCACAGCTGACCCCGCAAGGCACATTATCATAATTAAAGGCAATGCCGCATAACGCGCCGAGAACTTACGCATCCTGTTTATCTCTCCGAAAAATTCACTGTAGAACAATTGTCTCAATTGTTTCGCCGCAGCCATTGTAGAACAATTGTCCCAATTGTTCCTTCGCACATCGCCGTTATGCCAACCGCCGTACAATCATGACAAATTCGACAGCGTTCAGAAAGCGATTCAATAATGCAGATCTGGGTTGACGCGGACGCCTGTCCGGTCGAAGCGAAGGAGGTGCTCTATAAAGTCAGCAAACGACTGAAGATTCAAATCACTCTGGTGGCCAATCAGATGATGTGGATCCCCAGCTCCAGCTTAATTCGGCTGGAACTTGTAGGGGCGGGCGCGGACGTGGCCGACCGCCGCATCGTCGAAATGCTCAGCAAGGGCGACCTGGTCATTTCCGCCGACATTCCTCTGGCGGCGAATGCCGTCGCGCGAGGAGCAATAGTGCTGGATCCGCGTGGTGAGGAACTCAATGCCGACAACGTGGGCTCGCGCCTTGCTGCCAGAAATCTGATGGACGAACTGCGGGGCACCGGCATGCAAACCGGAGGCCCCGCTGCGTACAGCGCCAAAAACAAGCAGGACTTCGCCAACCAGCTGGATCGGCTGATTACGAAGTTGAATCGCTGAGATCAGCCAACGCGTGGAATCTCAAACCCCTCGCGCGGAGTCCTTGCAAAGAACGTCGCGGCCTCTTCGTCGCCGGTGATTTTCTCCGCCCTTGGATCCCATTTGATGGAGCGGTTCAGTCGAGCCGCGATTGCCGCGAGGTGGCATGTATTCATTGTCTGCACATGTGTATAAACGTCGGACACCGGCAATCCGCCTTCCGCGAGACAACGATAGAAGTTCTGTTTGTGCCCTTCAAAGGGCTTGCCCTTGTAGAGTTCCATCAACTGCTCAGGTCCATACTGATCCTTGTCCCAGTTCTCCTCGATCGGTTGACCTGCGATCTTGCCGCGATTGACAAAGAAGCGGCCTTTTGAACCTTCGAACAGAATGCCGTTGTCACCGCGACTTGTAATGTGCATTTCAACGCCGCTGGCATATCGTGCGATGATGTTGAAATCATTCGACGAATTGAAGGAATCGTCATGCGTCGGATAACCGTTCTCAAATGGAACCGGATGTTTCGCATCAGTGCCATCGATTTCAATCGGTCCGGAACCTTCGCCGTCTTCACCCATTGCCCACTGCGCAATGTCCACGTGGTGTGCGCCCCAGTCGGTGAATTTGCCGCCGGAGTATTCATACCACCAGCGAAACGTGTTGTGACAGCGTTCCTTGATGTAATCCACTGTCGGTGCCTGTCCCAGCCACATGTTCCAGTCCAGCTGATCCGGTGGATCAGACTTCTTGAATGGACCGCCGACGTCGCCACCATTGATTCCGACGGTAATCTTCTGCACGTCACCAATCAGTCCCTTGCGAACCAGGTTGACTGCCCGCAAAAATCGCTCCTGGTCACTGCGTTGCTGAGTGCCCACAAAGAAAACTCGATCCACGTACTTGCGACAGGCGTTTCGAATAAGCTGATTCTCTTCCAGAGTCAGCGTCAGAGGCTTCTGACAGAACACATGCTTTCCAGCCTGCAGGGCTTCGATGGCAATTTTCACATGCCAGTGGTCAGGCGTGACGACACTTACGACGTCGATATCGTCTCGCTCCAAAACTTTTCGGTAATCGGCATACACGTCGGCCTTGCCAGCTCCGATGTTCGGTGCGGCATTGGCTTTCTCGGCATGTCCCTTGTCCACATCGCAGATTGCCAGGATGTCGGCAAATTGCCTGTGACCCTGTGCATCACCGCTCCCCATTCCGCCGAGGCCGATACAGCCAATACGCGGCCGGTCGTTGGGCGACAAATTCGCGAATGCCGAAGTGGCCCAGGGAAAATACGCAGCAGCAGTTGCTGTCGCGGCGAGCGAAGTGGCGGACGTCAGGAACTGACGTCGATCGATTTGGCGTTGAGTGCGCGTGGCGGGGGCGGGCATGAACTTGTCTCCAGGAGGATTGTCAGGAAAGAGGCTCCGCAGTCTAAGTGACACGCGATGCGGACTCAACCGGGTGGCAGGACCAGTCTCGGCGGTCTCGTTCCGGAGGTTGTGCCTGGGCTGCGCGACAAATAGCAATCTTTCGAAAAGTTTCTTAGGCCACATTTGATCTCGCCCCGTGCCAGCTCGCCTGGCACGAGCGGAAGATTTGTAATTAGCCAGCAAGAACGATCACGAGGCCACCCCGGTTGGCTTGTCCAACCGGAACGGAAAGTTTTGCACGATGAAACATGAGCAACGCTGCGAAACTTGGCCTCCTGCCAGGCAAGCTGGGCAGGGGAGCGGTCGTGTTGAGGATGGTTTAACTAATTTCAAATCTTGCGTTCCTGCCGGACAAGCCGGCAAGGGGCCGAAGTCCGGTCGAGCGGTGCCCATCATCGAATTCATGGAACAAAAAACACCACATGAAAAAATCCAGATTTCCGCAAAACTGCTATTTGTCGCGCGCCCCAGGCTCTGCCTCCAGTCGGGAGGCTGGAGCCTCCGGACAGTGTGTTCCGAGGCAGGAGCCTCGGAACAAGATCCCGCTGAATTCTCACGAATCCAGCTACAGGACAGCGTGCTATTCTGCGTGGTGCGCGACTTCCTGTTTGTTTTCCAGCACGCGTCGGTTGTAGGCCCCGATCGTCTCCTTGCGACGCAGCATGCCGAGCAGTTTGCCGCTGTCTTTGGAATCCAGCACCGGTAATTCGTCGATGTTCAGACGCGTGAACTTTTGCAGCGCCGAGTTTAGGTCTTCGTCCGGCGTCACTTTCAGAAATTTCGTGATCATGATGTCCGACGCATCGGCCAGTTGCCAAATCGTTTCATCGAAAATAAATCGCCGCACATCGTCGTCTGAAAAGATACCGACCATTTTGCCGTCTGAATTGACCACCGGAAAATAGTGCTGATGAGTTCGGCTCAGCAACTGCACAATCTCCGCCAGCGTCATCGATTCCGGAACTCGTTCAAATTGCCGATCCGTCTTGTACACATCGCCGACCGTGATTCCTTCCAGCACGTCCACCAGAAAGTCGCCGCGGTGCGCCGGAGATTCCAGTCGATTCGCAACCTGCTTGCGATACAGAGAAACTCTTTGACACAGCAGGAAGCACAATGTCGAAACCCACATCGATGGCAGCAGCAACCGATAGCTGCCCGTCATTTCACTCACCATAATGATCGTGGAAATCGGCGCGTGTGCGCAACCGGCAAAGAAACCCGCCATGCCAACCACACCGAAAGCACCGGGATTCACAAGACCTGGCCAGAAGTATTCGCACGCCTTGCCAACGGAGATCCCCGTGCATCCTCCGATCACCATCGAAGGCCCGAACACACCGCCGGACCCCCCGGAACCGATCGTCAGTGAAGTCGTCAGGATTTTGAACAGCCCCACGATGAGCAAAACCTGAATACTCACTTTTTCTGGCGATTCGAGTCCCGTTTGCAGGGTTCCGTAGCCCGTCGAGAGCACCGCCAGCACTTCACGATTCTGTCCAAAACCGTAATACAACGCCGCCGCGACCAAACCGGTCAGCAGCGCTCCGATCGCCGGGCGGATATGTTTTGGTCCCGGCAGTTTTGCGAACAGATTGTGAATTCCGTAAAAGACTTTGATATACAGTACGGCGACGATCGACAGCGCCAGCGCCAGCAGCGTGTACGGCAGAAGTTCTGTCAGCGAGTCCGTTGAATACAGAGCCAGCCCGCCAAAAATATGCGCGAAGCACAGGTCTTTGGGCAGGAACAATCCATAGACGGAATACGAAATGATCGACGCAATTGCCGCAGGTACGATCACATCCGATTCCAGATCCGCTTCGCGATACAGGATTTCTCCCGCAAAGATCGCCCCGGCCAGTGGCGCGCGAAAAATAGCCCCGACGCCAGCTCCCAGTCCGGTCGCCAGCAGGATGCGACGATCCCGCGCGCTGAGTTTCAACTGACGACCGATCAGCGAACCAAACGTCGCTCCGATCTGCGCGATCGGACCTTCGCGCCCGCCGGAGCCCGCCGTTCCCAGCGTGATGGCGGAGGCAATCGTCTTGACGATCGCCACACGAATCGGAATATTCCCTCGGCGATTGTGAAACGCATCGATCGCGCCGTCGGTTCCGTGTCCTTCGGCCTCAGGAGCAAACGTATAAACCAGCAGGCCAGATGCCAGTCCACCCGCCGTCAACACAAGTAACAGCATCGGAAAGGAAAACGCGACTTCGGGATGAGTAAACATGGCCCGCTCGCCATGACCTTCACCCGGCGTAAATCCGGAAAACTCCACCAGCACAAATCGAACGACCAACTGTCCCGCAATCTGAAACGTGATCGCGCCGCATCCGGCGACTACTCCGACAAGCACAGACATCAAGAACCATTTGCCGCTGGTTCCCAGCGTCAGCGATTTCCAGAAATCACGTTTCATGAAAACTTCATTGCTCATTCAGGGTGTAAAGACCTGAGTCGAAACACGGAATTTGGAGGCTGTCAGGCCTGTACAAATCCACCGCGACCAGCGAGTAGCCATCGCAGTCTAGCGAAAAGCAATCCTGGGCGCGCTCGTGGCAGGCTTGTCAAACCGGGATTCGCAGAACTTGAAGCGGCACGAATGAAAAATGCCGAGCGATCCAACAAAGTCGGATCGCTCGGCATCGAAGCAGAGGAGACGAAGAGGGAGGGGCTTCGTCAAGGTGCTTCCAGCATCACAACGTACCAGAAAAAGCAGCCGGTGGCTGAACGCAATCCATTGCGCAGGCCAGCCACCGGCAAGATTCCCGCTTCCGTGCGGAATCAGAATTAGTTGGCAAGCACATCCACTGGTGGTGCGGCGGCCATTGTGGAATACCCCATCGGCTGTGCAAACGCCGCCTGCTGATATCCTGGGGCATACATCGCGGATGGATAGCCACCAGCATTCGCTCCACAGGAACCGCAGCCCTGGTTGCTATAGGGAGCGTAACCGCCTCCACCACAGCCGTGACCCAGAAGGCAGCAGCCACTCAATGAACTGACGAGAAACAAACCAGCGAACAAGCGAACGAAACGAGACATCGATAATCCTCCGAGACGTTGACGGGAAACCGGCAACAAAGGCGGGTTGTTGAATGTGTGATTTCGAATGACTTAATCTGAGCAGGAATGAGGAATTACAGATCCGGACTCAGATCAAACGGAGGAGAAATCGACGGACATTCGAGAGGGGAGAACGAGAGGAGATTTGAACTGCAGGAACCGCAGTTCGAGTGAGCGGGACAGTAAGAGAAACCGGCAAATCAGGTCAATACCTGTTTGACCCGGCAAAAACCGCGTTTGCCGGAAATCTTCAAAAATTCTTTTTGAATTATTCTGATGTCTGAAGCAAATGACATTCAAGCCGACATCGACTCGCCGCTGTAGCGGTAAGACTTCTGAACCAAAATCAGACGAACCGTTTCAGATTTCTGCCTGCAAGCAATTCGAGCAGCACTGCGTGGATCAATGGCAATCGCTGAACAATGTTGATCGCTGGTCGTTGATCTGCAATGTCACTGTGGTGGCACAGATTCCGGGTCAATGCCGTTGCGGAGCCCGATTGGTGTCTCGTGTGCCGGGAAAAGCAGCGAGCGGCACGGACTTTGCGAAAATGTTCACAAGAACAGCTCTCCGTGGTTGTTCAAGTTGTGAACATGTACTCAGGAGCCCTTCGTGTCTTTCTTTCCCAACAGTTGGCTCAAGTCGTGCGGTTGCGCGCTGGTTTGTGTGCTGATCTTATCTATCTCTGGATGCGGGAAGTCAGAGCCGACCGTTGCAACCGACACCGCGCCGGTTGCGCGGGCAGTAACGCCTCCCGCGACTCATGAAGTTGCGGCGAGGGACAGTGACATCCCGACGCCTGACGTGGCACCAGCAGTCATTCCCAAAGCCAGTCTGCTGCTGGAGAAGACGGACCTGAAATTCGGCTTCATTAAGTTGACAGACTGTGCGGCTTTGGTGATTGCCCGAGAAAAAGGGTTTTTCGGCGACGAAGGTTTGCAGGTTGAGGTCATCGCTCAGCCAAACTGGAAGACCTTGCTGGACAACGTGATCAACGGTGAGCTTGACGGTGCTCATATGCTGTCGGGGCAACCGATCGCCGCGACAATTGGGATCGGCACCAAGTCTCCCATCGTGACCGCCTACACGATGGATCTGAATGGCAATGGCATCACGGTGTCGAATTCCATCTGGGAACAAATGCAGTCGAACGATGAATCTCTGCGATCGCCAACGCCACCCCATCCGATCACCGCAGCACCGCTCAAACCTATTGTCCAGCAGATGTTGGCCGAAGGCCGCAAACTGCAGATGGCGATGGTGTTTCCTGTTTCAACACATAACTACGAAATTCGCTACTGGTTGGCTTCCGCCGGGATTCATCCTGGCATGTACTCCGATGCCGACACTGGCGGTCGCACAGACGCTCAGGTGGAATTGTCCGTCACGCCGCCACCAATGATGCCCGCGACGCTGGAAGCAGGCAACATTCAGGGTTACTGCGTGGGCGAGCCGTGGAATCAGCAGGCTGTGGCGAAAGGCATTGGCGTGCCGGTTTCCACAAATTATGACATCTATAAAAACAAAGCGGAAAAGGTCTTTGGCGTCACGAAAAACTGGGCGGACGAAAATCCGAATACACACATCGCGGTCGTGAAGGCATTGATTCGAGCGGGCAAGTGGCTGGATGAAGTTGATGACAACGGACAGTTCGTCAATCGCGACGAAGCCTGCCGCATTTTGTCTCGCGCGGATTACGTTGGCGCGGACTACGAGGTCATTCGCAACTCGATGACCGGCTACTTCTACTTTCAGAAGAGCGACAAGCGCGAAATGCCCGACTTCAATGTTTTCTTCAAGTATCACTGCACCTATCCCTGGTACAGCGACGGCATCTGGTTTCTGACTCAGATGCGGCGCTGGGGTCAGATCTCTGAGCCGAAGTCCGCCGAATGGTATGCGTCAACGGCAAAAGAGATCTATCGCCCCGATGTCTACCGCGCCGCCGCTCAGCGACTTATCGCACAAGGACTGCTGACCTCCGAGGACATTCCTGCTGAGGATACCGATGGCTACAAACCGCCAACAAATGAGTTCATTGACGGGCTGACCTACGACGGAAAAGACCCGCTGGGATATTTGAAGCAGCATGAGATTGGGAATAAGGAATAAGCATTCCCTCGTTCCAGGGCTCCAGCCCTGGAACGGAATGCACCGGAGGCTCCCGCCTCCAAATGCAGACGTGGACGACGATGGAGGCAGGAGCCTCCGGCGCAGTGTGGTCCGAGGCTGGAGCCTCGGAACAAGTTGATCATTCGGATTTGGACATTGGTCATTCTATGAAATACGGCCTCCTCAAGTTTCTGGATATCTCGGGACTGACATTCCTGACACCGATCGTGCGACTAATGTACGGGGAAGAGCCGCGCGTACAGTTGAAGAAGATCGGGCAGTTCATCGTCATCCCGGCCCTGTCGGTCATCGCTTTCCTGATCCTGTGGGCCGCGATCGCTCCTCGGCACAAAACGAAATCCGGTGAGGTGCCAACGCCTTCAGTCGTTTGGAATGCGGCGGTGGGTATCTGGGAATTTCATGCTCGGGAGAATGACAAGCAGCTGGCTTTTGAATTGACCGGGGAACGAAAACAGGCCCGGCTGACAGAAATCGAATCGCGGAGGCTAACACTCCAAACGCTTTCGGCGGAAGCCGATCGTCAGGTGGCCGAAGCGGAAGCGGCGTCCACACAGCAGTTAAACGAAAGAATCGCGGCACTTCGTGGCAAGACGGCTCAGGTGGAAGCCAGTTTGCAGAAAGAGTCCGATCTCCGCAAAGCGCGTCAGCAGGCGTTATCGTCCACATTGAAACTGGACGACGAATCCGGTCACGAGCTGCTGCTAGCCGCCATCAAAGAGCATAATGAAGCTGAAAAGGTCGCCGCCGAACGTTTGAAACTGATTCGCAGCGAAGAAGACAGTCTGCGTTCCGACAAGCAGCCCGCTCTGATAGCCGCCCGAACGGCACAGACTGCCATCGCCGAAGAAAAGCAATACCTTCTGAAGATGTCCGAACAGTTATCACGGGCCAATCGTGAATCCAAAGTCGCCGAGGCACAGGAGAAGATTGCCGCAGATCAACAGGCGTTTAAAACAGCAACCGGTCCGGATGCGCTGGCGCTGGCGAAGAGACTGGTTGCTGCGGAAGAGCGAGTCGATACCGTGGCGCACTCGGAATACGCCAAACCCTGGACTCTGCCGGATCAGATTAATCGCAGTCTCGCATGTGTCTTCTTTGGGTTCTTTCTGGGTTCAGTCATCGCGATTCCGATTGGGATTCTCTGCGGTTTGAATCCAACGTTTATGGCGGCGATGACTCCGTTCATTGCTTTGTTCAAACCAGTATCGCCGATCGTCTGGTTGCCGATCGCCCTGATCATCGTCGGCGGGTTTATTCCGGATCCGGACAAGCACTGGTTTATCTCGATGCTGGCTGAGATTCCGCTGCTGGGTCGTCTCAAAATTAACCCTGCGTTTATCGCGTCGGGTGTGACGGTAGCCCTTTGCTCACTTTGGCCAACACTGGTCAATACGGCTCTGGGAGTCGCGTCGATTGAGAAGGATCATCTGAATGTGGCCCGCGTGCTGCGGCTGGGTTTTTGGAGTCGCATGACAAAGATCGTGATTCCCTCCGCACTGCCGCTGATGTTTGCCGGACTGCGAATTTCTCTGGGCGTCGGCTGGATGGTACTGATCGCTGCGGAGCTGTTGTCATCCAGTGAAGGACTTGGCAAGTTTATCTGGGATCAGTTCAACAACGGTGCCAGCGATTCCTTTGCACGCATGGTGGCTGTTGTGTTTGTCGTCGGTGCGATCGGGTTTCTTCTCGACCGCATCATGATCGTCCTGCAACGCAGCGTCAGCTTCGACGGAGCAACGGCCGCGTTGTGAGAGAAAAGAGTTTAACACGCTCGTTCCAGGGCTCCAGCCCTGGAACGCACTGCGTTGGAGGCTCCCGCCTCTCGTTGCACAGCTGGACGCTGATGGAGGCAGGAGCCTCCGGTGCAGTGTGTTCCGAGGCTGGAGCCTCGGAACAAGATATTGGTCATTGGTCATTCTAAAACTGGTCATTCCCATGTCATTCCTTGAACTCAAAAACGTCAACCTCGGTTTCGGTCCTGTGTCAGCTCGGACGGAGGTTCTGCACAACGTGAACCTCGCCGTTGAGGAAAACGAGTTCGTCGCCATTATCGGATTTTCGGGGAGCGGCAAGAGCACGCTGATGGCACTCCTGGCAGGGTTGTCTCAGCCTGACGCCGGAGAGGTTTTGCTGCGTGGTAAACCCGGCGGTGAGCCTGGTCCGGATCGCGGCATTCTGTTTCAGAATTACTCGCTGCTGCCGTGGCTGTCGGTGTACGGTAACATCGAACTGGCGGTGCGACAGGTCTTCCCGAAACACACGGCGGACAAACGCAAAGCGTGGATTGAGAAATACATCAAAATGGTCTCGCTGAAGGGCTCCGAATGGAAAAAGCCTCAGGAACTCAGCGGTGGAATGCGGCAGCGACTGGCGCTCGCGCGAACTCTCGCAATGCAGCCGCAGGTGCTGCTGCTGGATGAGCCTTTGAGCGCTCTGGATGCGCTCACACGAGCGAATCTGCAGGATGAAATCGTCCGCATCTGGAGCGAAGACCGTCGCACGGTTGTGATGATCACTAACGACGTTGACGAAGCCGTGCTGATGGCCGATCGAATCATTGCACTCACTCCGGGTCCAAAAGCCACACTTGGTCAGGCTTTTGAAGTGCGCCTGCCACGTCCACGGGATCGAACAACTCTGAACTTTAACAGCGACTTCAAGAAACTGCGAAATGAAGTCACTCGGCACATGCTCGACATCAATCAGGAATCAAGACAACTGCGCGTGGCACGGAGTCTGGAGTTACCGGAATTGAGTCCGATTGATTTTACGGCAGCCTAGAACAACAACATCGAATCGAAACCCAACAGCCATGTCAGCAAGCAGCGACCGTCGCTACGTCGAAATCGCAAACCTCACGAAGGCTTATCCGAATCCTTACGGTGAGCCCGTGAAGGTCGTTGAAGAATTCAATCTCATCCTGCGTCGGGGAGAAGTGGTCTCGATCATCGGACATTCGGGATGTGGCAAATCGACAGTGCTGACCATGGTCGCCGGTTTGAATGACATTACATCCGGATCCGTGGTCGTTGCCGGTCGCGAAACCGACGGACCGGGACCGGATCGTGCCGTGGTCTTCCAATCTCCCTGTTTGCTGCCGTGGATGACGGCGTTTCAGAATGTGATGCTGGGGATCGATCGAGTTTACTCGCACGGCAGCCGACTTGAGCGGCGACAAATCTGCGAATACTATCTGAACGCGGTGGGGCTGGCCGATTCGATGCACAAGTACCCCAGAGAAATGAGTGGCGGAATGCAGCAGCGGGTTGGCATCGCCCGCGCGATTGCACTCAAGCCCCGAATGCTGCTGCTGGACGAACCGTTCGGCCGCCTGGACTCCCTGACGCGGATGGAATTGCAGGACGTCATTCTGGATGTCCTTGATCGTGAACATATCACGACGATGGTCATCACTCACGATGTTGATGAAGCCATCTACATGTCCAACCGCATCTGCATGATGACAAATGGGCCCAATGCCACCGTGGGGCAGGTGCTCGATCTTCCGTTTGAACGGCCTCGGAACCGCAAGCAACTTTTGGGGCATCCGGATTACTACGAATTCCGCGGCTGGTTGATCTCATTTTTAGAGCGGCAGGAATCTCAAAAGTCGGTTGGTCATCGGCCCGCTTCTCAAAAAGTTGCGAGGGGAGTGTCGGCCAATCACCTGCCGACGAAGCCAGTATTGGAAGTCGCCACTTCAGGAGCGGCCTCATGAACAAGACCGCGCTCAGTGAAACATCGGCGTCGCTGGCCACGCTCGTGCAGTATGTCGAAGTCTGGCATCTGGCTGAAGACGGCAAGTCAATGGTGTTGCACAATCAGACTCGACTGCGAGGAGACGTCGTCGATTCCAGCAGTACGCCACGCAGTGTCAAAAGCGGCGAAGGGCTGGCCGGAATGGCCTGGAATCAGCGGCGTGCCATTATTCTTCAGGAAGCTCCCAGTGATTTGCTGGAACGAATTGGAGCTCAAAACGGACTGGACCTGAAGGCACTGATCGCTTACCCGATTATGAAAGGCCACGATGTCCAGAGTGTCGTCGTCTTTGGTCTCAGCGACGGGGCCGGTGCGGTAGAAGTCTGGAGCCGCGATGATCGCGACGAACTCTCCATCAGTGCCAGCTATTATTCAGGGCTCAAGAGTGTTGAGTTCATGAGCCGCTATGTGCGATTTCCCAAGGGGGCGGGACTTCCCGGCACAGTCTGGAAAACCGGGCAGCCAAAGCTTGCCGTCGATCTTACACACAATGCGAATTTCATGCGGTCGTTCACAACCGACGAAGCAGTTTTAGATACAGGATTGGGTCTGCCAGTTGGCTCTGCCGCTGGTCACAGCGATTCAATCCTGCTGCTGCTGTCGTCCTACGGCAAGCCATTCGCGAGCGCTTTCGAGATCTGGCTGCCGACTTCAGTCGATGATCCATCGACGCAATTTCGATGCGTTGCCGCCGACTGGAATGCGATCCAGACCAATGGAACAACGGTCGTTGGTTCGGTCACCTGCGACCCGATTGTGGCACAGGCACTTCGCTCCGGTCGCCCTGAGTTTTCAACGAATGTTCACGAGAGTTTTTCGGCACGCACGACTGCGGTTGATCTGGACGGAATTCGTGCTGTACTTGCCGCGCCCGTCTACAGGGGGCCGGAGAAATTTGGTGTTGTTGTGATGGTGTTTTGATTTGAGCAGACGTGAGCGGCAAGGCGCTAGCCGCCGGTGATTGCATGATAAACAAAATGAAAAACCGGCGGCTAGCGCCTTGCCGCTCAGTTAGTCACATTGGTCATTGAACATTGGATGCACTTATGAACGCCGCTGAACAACAAACCATCGTCGTCGTCGGAAATGGCATGGTCGGTTTGAGATTCTGTGAGCAGCTCACAGCTTTTGATGAACGCAGGCGTTATCGCATCGTCACGTTCTGTGAAGAATCCCGAGCCGCCTACGACCGCGTGGGGCTCACCAACTTCTTCGCCCACCGCGATGCTGAAAAACTGATGCTTGCTCGCAGAGAATGGTATGAATCGGTGGGCATTGAACTGCACATCGGTGACCGTGCAGTGCAGATTGATCCAGAACGCAAAGTCGCGAGATCGATGAAAGGCGTGCAGATTAGTTATGACAAACTGATTCTGGCGACCGGATCCTTTCCATTCGTACCGCCGGTGCCGGGTATTCAAAAGCAGGGCATTTTTGTCTATCGCACGATTGAAGATCTCGAACACATCATTGCCTATTCAAAAAGAGCCAAAACCTGCGCTGTGATTGGAGGCGGACTGTTGGGCCTGGAAGCCGCAAAAGCCGCGTTTGACCTGGGCATGGACACACATGTCATTGAATTCGCCCCTCGCCTGATGCCACGACAGCTGGACGAAGCCGGTTCTCGAACATTGCTCCAGAAAATTCGGGACATTGGAGTCCACGTTCATCTGGGAAAATCGTCAAAAGAAATCCACGGCGAAGGAAGCATTCAGCGAATTGAATTCAACGACGGCACGTCTCTGGACTGCGACATGCTGATCGTCTCCGCCGGCATTCGCCCGCGTGATGATCTGGCAAAACAGACGGGTCTGGAGATCGGCGCTCGCGGCGGCATTGTGGTCAACGACCGCCTGCAGACCAGCGATCCAAACATCTTTGCCATCGGCGAATGCGCATTGCACGGCGGAATGATCTACGGACTGGTCGCACCTGGTTATTCGATGGCGGAAACCGTTGCGGCGAACTTCTGCGGCGATGATCGCACGTTTGAAGGCACGGACCTGTCCACGAAGCTGAAACTCATGGGGATCGACGTCGCCAGCTTTGGAAACTACGAAGCCGGACCGGACATTTCGAACTCACTCACATGGGAAGATCCGTTCTCCGGTATCTACAAAAAACTGCTGTTTTCGCTGGATGGCAAGACACTGCTGGGTGGTATCCTGGTCGGGGACGCGTCGGAGTACGGAGCCCTCTCGGCGTTTGTGAAAGCCGCCGCCCCCCTGCCATGCGCGCCGCACGAACTGATCCTGGGCAGCGGCAAAGGGACCTCGGCGCTTGGCGGCACTGACGCGATGCCGGACACCGCTCAGATTTGTTCGTGCAACAATGTCACCAAAGCCGCCATTTGTTCAGCCATTCAGGAGCAGAATCTGGAATCCGTTGCGGCGGTGAAATCATGTACCCGCGCAGGCACTGGCTGCGGTGGGTGTATGGGACTTGTCACCGATCTGTTTCAGGCGCAAATGAAAGTGGCGGGTAAGGTTGTCAACAACCATCTGTGTGAACATTTTGCCTATTCGCGGACCGAGCTGTTTGCCATCATCAAGGCAAAGCAACTAAAGACATTCGCCGCAGTCGTGCGACACAATGGCACTGGAGACGGTTGCGAAGTTTGCAAACCGGCGGTCGCTTCGATCCTCGCGGGGCTTTGGAATGACTACATCCTGAAGCCCGAACATCAAACGCTGCAGGACACCAACGACCGCTTTATGGCCAACATTCAGCGTGACGGAACATACTCCGTGGTTCCCCGCGTCCCCGGTGGTGAAATCACGCCTGAGAAACTGATCGTCCTGGGCGTCGTCGCCCGAAAATACAACCTTTACACGAAAATCACAGGTGGTCAGCGAGTCGATTTGTTCGGAGCCCAAGTTCAGGATCTGCCATCGATCTGGGAAGAACTGATTGAAGCGGGCTTCGAGAGTGGACATGCCTACGGCAAGTCACTGCGAACTGTGAAAAGTTGTGTCGGGACATCGTGGTGCCGTTATGGAGTTCAGGATTCTGTCGGTTTCGCGATCAGGGTGGAGCATCGTTACAAGGGCATTCGCTCGCCGCACAAAGTGAAGATGGCCGTTTCCGGGTGTACGCGCGAGTGCGCCGAAGCCCAGAGCAAAGACGTCGGATTGATCGCGACAGAAAATGGCTACAACCTGTATGTCTGCGGCAATGGCGGAACGAAACCGCGACATGCCGAGTTGCTCGCCACAGACATTGATGAAGACACCGCGATCCGCTACATCGATCGCTTCTTCGTCTACTACATCATGTCTGCTGAAAAGCTGACACGGACTTCGGTCTGGTGCGAAAAGCTCGAAGGCGGCATTGAACACCTTCGCGACGTCGTCGTCACAGACAAATTGGGAATTGCGGCGGAACTGGAAGAGATGATGCAGCATCTGGTGGACACCTACCAGTGCGAATGGAAATCAACGATTCAGGATCCGGAAAAAGTTCGCTGGTTCCGTCAGTTCATGAACACGGACGATACGGAATCATGCATCGAAGTTGTGTCAGAGCGCGGTCAGCAGCATCCCGCCGATTGGCCAGGTGAATTTGTGTCGCTCGGACAGTTTCAGGAAATGGTTCAGAAGCGGACGCAGATTGAAGAGACATTCCCGGAAGAGATCGAACAGACTTCATGGATCGATGTGGGTTCTGTGAGCGACTTTCCCATCGATGGCGGTGCCACGGTGCGACACGGCAAGGTGCAGATCGCGGTCTTCAACTTCACCAGTCGCGGCGAATGGTATGCGTCGCAGAATATGTGTCCGCATCGAAAAGCATTTGTGCTGTCGCGCGGCATGATTGGTGATGCGGCGGGGACACCAAAAGTGGCCTGTCCAATGCACAAGAAGACGTTCTCTTTGGAATCTGGTGCATCGCTGCAGGGTGAAGACTATTCGATTCGCACATTCCCGGTAAGGCTCGACGGCGATCGCGTCCTCCTGGAACTGCCGCCTGTTCATCTTTTGGATCAACTGCTATCGACCGAACAGGGTTGCAAGCTCGCGTCGTCCTGTGAAATTCATGCAGTGGAGGAGACCGCAATTGTGTGAGTTCGCAGGAAATCATGCGCCGCTCATTTTTCGCGCACAGTCGCAATGTCCTTTCTCCCCGTGGCAAGCGATTGATTTAGTAAGCGGCAAAGCGATTGCCCAATGGCACGCGCTTTATGAGCGGCAAGGCGCTAGCCGCCGGTTTTTCACTGTATCGCTCCGACAATTACCGGCGGCTAGCGCCTTGCCGCTCACTCAAACCGGTCAACTACAGGACCATTGGGCGCTAGTCGCCGGTGTCTGTTTGACGAAGACAAATCGCAGTAACCCGCGGCTAGCGCCCTGCGGCTCACCTTTTCGGGTCAAGTCAACATACGGCTGGCGAGGGGGAGCACCATGAGTCGATCCTCTCAAACAAGGAAATCCAGTCTCGTAAATCCCCCTCACCCTAGCCCTCTCCCCCCGTTGATGACTGCTGAAGTTGGAGGTGTTCATGCGGGGGGAGAGGGGACCGTCACAGGTGATATTTCACTGCGCAACACAATGCGTTTTTCTGCCGAGTCACGGAAGACTGATCGCAACACGAACGAAGCTCCCGGGAAGTCTGCGACCGCCCAGACGCATCCTGCAGACCTGATTTCGCAGCTCCTGCGCGAACAATCAACACTCACCGCCGTTGAAGAGTTTTCGTCCTGGCATCTGACGCATTCGGAACCGGAACAGGCAAAGTATTATCGAAACCTGCTGCCGACCGCGATGCCGGGCCCCGGGCAGCAACTCGCTTTCGAAGTGGATCTCGACCAGTGCTCAGGATGTAAAGCCTGTGTAGTCGCGTGTCATTCGCTAAATGGTCTGGATGAAGGCGAATCGTTTCGCGATGTGGGATTACTCGTCAGCGGTGATGATGCGACGCCGCTGTTTCAGCACGTCACGACAGCGTGTCATCACTGCGTTGATCCGGGTTGTCTGAATGCCTGTCCAGTCAATGCCTACGAGAAGGATCCGGTTACCGGAATCGTGCGGCACCTGGATGATCAATGCTTCGGCTGCCAGTACTGCACGCTCGCTTGTCCTTACGAAGTCCCGAAATACCATGCGGCAAAAGGCATCGTCCGCAAGTGCGACATGTGTACGCAGCGACTGTCCACCGGTGAAGCACCGGCCTGTGTTCAGGCCTGTCCGCATCAGGCGATCAGTATCAAGACCATCGACATCGCCGCCGTCAGAGCCGACGCGGCAGCGGGCACGTTTCTGGCAAACTCGCCCGATCCGCGTATCACACTTCCGACGACTCGATTCGTCGGAAAAGCCACCACGCTGGAATCCATGCGGGCCGCAACCTACTCGACCCGCCCGCTGGAACATGCGCATTGGCCGCTGGTTCTGCTGCTGGTCCTGAGCCAGATCGCGGTGGGAATCGTTTGTTTGGTGTTTGCGGGACAGATGCTGAATGGACTTCCTGAGTCTATCACAACTGCTGGAACAAACTTGGCGTTGGCAAATTTTTCGTCGCTCGAACGTCCCTTCTCCCCCTGGCAAGGGGGAGAAGGTGGCCGAAGGCCGGATGAGGGGGTCAGCCAAACAGCGATGACATTCATTGACTCCTCAATTGCATTGCAATCTCCGTCACTTCGGCCCGAGTCCACCGAGGATCATCAGAGAAGTTCGCAAAACCTTCAGCCGGGGGAGAGGAGACAATCGCAACAGCCCGGCACAGCACTGAATCCAATCCTGACCGCACTGAGCGGAGGCATTATAGTCACGATACTGCTCGCCATCGCTTTCGTTCTTGCGGCCACTTCAGCCATGAGCAGCACGCTGCATCTGGGACGTCCACAGTTTGCCTATCGCGCGATTCTGGGAATTGGACATTCCTGGATGAGTCGCGAGATCGTCGCGTTCGGAGGCTTCATTCCCCTATGCGGCCTTTCCGCACTGCTGGCGTATTTGAATTCACCGTGGCTGAGCCTTTGTCTCGCGGCGACCACATTCTTTGGCATTACTGCAGTGGCCGCATCGGTGATGATCTATCACGTGACGCACCGACCGTTTTGGAACGCGGCCCGTTCCGCACCCTTATTCGTCTCGACGGTGGTTGGAGCAAGTTCCAGTATTGTCTTGCTGGCGTTGCTGCTGTCGAACAGCACGAACTTCGCCGTGCTACGAATGCTGGCCTGCCTGGCCGGGCTCAGCGGCGTCCTCAAATTGGCAGCTCGCCATCCCGTTTCATCTTCTGCGCCGCGCTCTGAATCAATTCATCTACTTTCCACGAAACTCCAATTGCAGAGCCGCCTGCTAACTGCCAGCGGACTGATGTTCCTGCTGATGAATACATTACTTGTCGTCCCGCCTACGGGTTCACTGGCGATCGAATTTGCCGTCATCGCCCTCGTCGCGGCCGTCGTCGCGGACTTTAGCGAACGTTACCTGTTCTTCCGTGCCGTCGTTCCATTGCGGATGCCTGGAGTCCCAAAATGAGCAACAGCCAGAAAACTCAACTCCCTGTCTCTTCTCTCCCTGTCCCTTCTCCCCCTGGCAAGGGGGAGAAGGTGGCCGAAGGCCGGATGAGGGGGTCGGCCAAGCGCGAGATCAATAAAGCGATCGATATTGAGTCTGTCGCGCCCCCTCACCCTGGCCCTCTCCCCCCGTGGAGTACTGCGGAAGTCGGTAAAAATTTAGCGGGGGGAGAGGGGACAATCGCCAAAGCCGTCGGGCTGTTGCGGCGAATCGTACATGACAAGAGCGGTCCGCTCACGCGTGAGTTGCTGCTAAATCCTTCAGCCTTCGGATTGTCTTCGCGTGTCGATAGTCATTCGGCCGACGCGGTTGTGAAATCGGTCTGTGGCTTTTGCTCGACCGGATGCAATCTCAACGTTCACATGCAGGATGGAGAAGCTGTCTCGCTCAGTCCGGCGACGCGATATCCCGTCAATCTTGGGATGGCGTGCCCCAAAGGCTGGCAGGCCCTTGAAGTGCTCGACGCTCCCGACCGTGCCACCGTGCCGCTGTTGAGGAGTACTCGGACCGGAGCCATGCAGCCCGTCACCTGGCCTGAAGCTCTGCAGATTTTTTGTGAACGCTTCAAGTTGATTCAGCAGGACTCCGGCCCCGAGTCCGTCGCGTTCCTCAGCACCGGCCAGATACCAACGGAGGAGATGGCGTATCTCGGATCGCTTGCCAAGTTCGGCATGGGCATGCGGCATGGTGATGGAAACACGCGGCAGTGTATGGCGACGGCGGTCGTCGCGTACAAGGAAGCTTTTGGTTTCGACGCGCCACCGTTCACGTATGCTGACTTCGAAGAATCAGATGTTCTGGTTTTTGTCGGTGCGAATCCGTGCATCGCCCATCCGATTCTGTGGGAGCGAGTCACTCGCAATCCGCACAATCCGGAAATTATCGTCATCGATCCACGCCTGACCGAGACCGCATCACAAGCCACGCTGCACGTGCCGCTGCAGCCCAAAGGCGACCTGGTCCTGCTGTATGGACTGGCCAATATTCTGATTCAGAATCAATGGCTGGATCACGGCTATATCGAGCGACACACGAATGGTTTCGCCGAATTCGCCGAGTTCGTCAAAACTTTCACGCCGGACGTTGTGTACGATAAAGCAGGCGTCGCGCTGGAGTTGCTGCAGCGGCTCGCGGAAACCATTCATCGTGGAGATCGCGTCTCGTTCTGGTGGACGATGGGAGTGAATCAAAGCCACGAAGGCGTTCGGACGGCGCAGGCGATTATCAATCTGGCGTTGATGACGGGCAATATGGGACGGCCTGGCACAGGAGCCAATTCGATCACAGGTCAGTGCAATGCGATGGGATCGCGACTGTTCAGCAACACAACCAATCTGCTGGGCGGGCGTGATTTCACAAATCCCGATCATCGTCGTAATGTCGCCGAAATCCTGGCGATCCCGGAAGTGAACATTCCTCGGAAGCCCAGCTGGGCCTACAGTGAAATTATCGAAGGCATTCGCTCGGGCGCGATTCGCGGGCTGTGGATTGTTGGCACGAATACCGCACACTCATGGATTCATCAGAGCGACGTTCGCGAACTGCTGAAGCAGTTGGATTTTCTGGTCGTGCAGGACATGTATCACTCGACCGAAACGGCGGCTCTTGCCGATTTGGTTTTGCCTGCCGCAGGATGGGGAGAAAAAGAAGGCACGTTCATAAACTCCGAACGCCGCCACGGAGTTATTCGGTCGGTGAAGAAAGCGCCCGGACAGGCGCTGTCGGATTTCCGCATCTTTCGACTGATCGCCGATTCCTGGGGATGCGGACATTTGTTCGAGAACTGGACGACGCCCGATGCTGTTTTCCAGTCGATGAAGCAACTTTCCGCCGGACAGCCCTGCGACATCACCGGCATCACCGACTATCGCATGCTCGATGAACTCGGCGGTGTTCAGTGGCCCTGCACGTTGGACGACGCATCGCGCCTGTCCGCCGACAACGAACGACGACTTTTTGCCGACGGGCAGTTCTTTCACGCTGACGGTCGCGCGCGATTCCTCTTTGAACGGTCGCAGCCGCTGACTGAAACGCCCGATGCCGAGTATCCGCTGTTTCTGCTGACGGGGCGCGGTACCGCGTCGCAATGGCACACGCAGACGCGAACTTCGAAGTCCGCTGTTCTGAGGAAGCTTTATCCTCAGGATGCGTATCTTGAAATATGCCCAACTGACGCCCGATCGCTCAATATTATCGATGGTGAATTCATTGATGTCTCATCGCGACGCGGTTCCATCCGGATGCGCGCCGTCGTGACAACGTCCGTCCAGTCAGGCCAGGTCTTTGCCCCGATGCACTACGAATGCGTAAACCAGTTGACTCAACCGGTGTTCGATCCGTATTCACGCCAACCCAGTTATAAGGCGTGTGCTGTGAATGTGAAAGCGGTAGCTCTCAAAGGCGAGCGGCAGGGCGTCAGCCCTCCGAGTTCATCGCCGTGATGGATTTTGAGTCGTAAGCACCCATGCACAAGTTAAATGGCATAATCGCAGGATTCACAATTAGGGGACTGACGTCCACTGCTCGCTACAAACCCAGCGAGCGGAGCGGCGTAAGCCCTCCGAGTCAAATGCAGGCAGCTCGGTGGGCTGACGCCCAGCCGCTCGCCGGATCGTGGAGTCACTCGATCGCACGCTGCCACTGCATCGTCGCCACGATATTCTTTGCGATCGCCTCCGCCACCAGCGGCACCACCGCGTTGCCGAACTGCTTGTATGCGCGGGTGTCGGAAACGACCTGGTTGTGAATCAGATCTTCGGGAAACCCCATCAGTCTGCCGGCTTCGACCGGCATCAGGCGGCGTGGATTTTGACCTTGTTTCTGAGGGATCAGAATTTCGGCTCCGTCCTTGTAGTACCGAGCGCTGAGTGTGCGGCTGATGCCATCAAGCGGTGCGAGACCGTAGCCGAAACCGTTGCCTTTCGCCTCGTGCTTCGCGCGATAGTCCTGAAGATACTGCCACAGCAGATCTGACAACGTGAACTTTGCCGGAATCGATTTTGCGGGCTCCAGCACGTCTTTGAATTTGGGTGCCGTAGTGTCCGGTCGCTTTGGAAACTCGAAGGGCGGATCGTCACCGTACATGTCTCGTCGAAAGCAGACGATGAAGACCCGTTCCCGGTGCTGCGGAACATAGTGCTGCGCGTCAATGGTTTCGGCGAAGACGGTGTAGCCAAGTTCGTCGAGTGTCTGCAGGATCGTCTTCCAGGTGTTTCCGCGATCATGCGACCGCAGATTCTTAACGTTTTCCAGCAGCAGGGCTTCCGGTTGTCGTGCCTCGATCAGCGTCGCCAGTTGAAAGAACAGCGTGCCCTGAGTTTTGTCTTTAAAACCATGTTCGCGGCCAAGGCTTTTCTTTTTGGACACTCCGGCAATCGAAAACGGCTGACACGGAAACCCCGCCGCCAGCAGTTCGTGCGCCGGCACGTTCTGGCCGTCCACAAATTCATTGATGTCCCCCACCGGAGTTTCGCCGTACCACGCGGCGTACGTTTTCTGCGCGTAGGGATCGATCTCACAGGAAAACACGCACTGACCGCCCGCGCGTTCCAGCCCGATGCGTAGACCGCCAATCCCCGCGAACAGGTCGATAAAACGGAATTTCAGAGATGAATCGGCAGCCTTCGCAACCTTTCGGCGTTTGGCGGATCGTATCGATGAGGCGGCAAATTGCAGCGTCTGCTGCTTACGACTTTGCATGAACTGGTCTCAGGAGCGTGGCGAACAAAACGGTTCTGCGCAAAATGAATGACGCAGTTTAGAAATGGCTGTTTATCTGATCAGTGCGAACTTGGCGAGGTGGAGAGCATAGAGTTTGGCGATGAGTCAGGTTTTGTCTCGTTTGCAAACCCCCGGCCTGCTGTCGCAATTGTAAAACTCGCCTGACCACCGTGGATGCACGAGTTTTGCAGGTCGAATTCTCCGCGATCTGACGTTACGATGTGAGCGACGGAAGCGGGATCTGCAAAATCTCTGCAACAGAGAATTCTTCGGAGTGAACCATGGTGAATGCAGCTGTGAGTGCGACGATGGCCGATCGAATTGAAGAGCTGGGACATATTGCGCCACGACGGCTGCGGCTTTCCCCGGCGCCAGGCACGGCGACGATTCTTGATCTGGCGGCGACCAATTCCAACGGCAGTCCGTTGTGTGAACTCATTGATCAGACGCTGGTGGAGAAAGCCATGGGTTATGAAGCTTCCGTTGTGGCCCTCGCGATCGCAGAACTTCTTCGCCGCTTTGTGGTGCCACGACGACTCGGTCTAGTCTCCGGCGCTGACGGCATGTTTCAACTGCTGGACAGCACGATTCGCGCGCCAGACGTGGCGTTTGTGAGTCGTGAACGATTGCCGGAAGGGCGAATTCCATCCGAAGCGTTTCCGGCTTTGGCTCCTGACCTCGCCGTGGAAGTTCTGAGTCCTGGTAACACCAAAGCAGAAATGTCCCGCAAGCGAATTGAATATTTTCATTCCGGAACGCGTCTCGTCTGGATGGTCGATTGCGTCAATCGATCGGTCGCCGTCTACACGTCCCCGAGTGCGGTTCGCGTTCTCAACGAAGAAGACACGATCGATGGCGGCGACGTGCTGCCAGGCTTCTCGCACACGGTTTCCGAATTCTTCACCGACCTTGATCTGGGTACGACATGATCCGACTGTCAATCATACTCCTGCTGCTCTCGCACATTGCATCAACCGCGTCGGCCGATGCGTCCAAACCCAACATCGTCTATCTGCTGATCGATGATCTGGGATATTCCGATTGCGGTTTCATGGGATGCAGGGACATTCAAACGCCGCACATTGACGGCCTCGCCGCGCAGGGGACGATTTTGACATCGTTTTATGTGCAGCCCGTGTGTTCGCCGACGCGCGCCGCATTGATGACGGGGCGATATGCGACTCACACCGGTGTCTACACGATTGTGCGACCCAACGCTCCGTGGGGATTGCCGCTGGCCGAACGAACTCTGCCGCAGGCTCTGCGGGAGGCAGGGTACACAACATCGATTTGCGGCAAATGGCATCTGGGGGAATTTCAGCCGGACTACACGCCAACGCATCGAGGCTTCGATCGGCAGTACGGACACATGTTCGGGGCGATTGACTACTTCACGCACATACGGGACGGCAGGAATGACTGGTATCGCAACGACGTTCCAGCGCCCGAAGAAGGATATTCGACGCATCTGATCGCGAAGGAAGCGTGTCGAGTGATCGGCGAGAAGCCGGACGACAAGCCGTTGTTTCTGTACGTTCCGTTCAATGGCATCCATTCGCCGCTGCAGGTCCCGGCGTCGTACAAGGAGCCGTACGCGAATCTGCCGGAACCTCGCCGGTCGATTGCAGGGATGCTGGCCGCTGTGGACGAAGCCATTGGACAGATCAAAGACGCTCTCGACGCCAAAGGCATCAGTGACAATACGCTGATCGTGTTTTCCAGCGACAACGGCGGACCTAATCCCGGCAAGGCGACGCACAACGCTCCGCTGCGTGCCGGGAAAGGGACAATTTACGAAGGCGGCGTGCGAGTCTGCGCGTTTGCCACATGGCCTGGTAGAATTCCGGCCGGAGCGACTGTTGATGAACCCATGCATGGCGTCGATTGGTATCCAACGCTGCTCAAGCTGGCCGGTGCCTCCACAGATCAGCCGCTCGCGCCGGATGGAACGGACATCTGGCCGGTGCTGACTCAGGGCCATACAACTCCGCACGATGCAATTCTGCTGGTCGGAAGCCAGCCAGGCAAAGCCGCCGTGCGAATGGGCGACTGGAAATTATTGCTTAACGCCAGCGAGAAAGACGCGGAAGAATCGGTTGAAACCGACGACGACGGCGCGAAGATCGAACTTTACAATCTGGCCGATGACATCGGCGAGAAACACAACCTTGCCGCGTCGCAGCCGGACAAAGTGAAAGCAATGCGACAACGTCTGGATCAGTTCCTGCAGGGCGCTGTCGATCCGGGTAATCCTGCGCCGGTCAACAATCAAAAAGCTGCAAAACGCAGCAAGAAGAAGGCTACGCGATCTCCGGAACTTCGAATCCCTGGCGATATTCCCGGCGAATCCAGTGATTAGCCGCATCGGCGTTGCTGCCGGTGAAGCGACCTGTGGATGGATCAAGCTCCAGCATTTCACTCACGCGAAGATCGGCGCTGTCTGGCGGGACGGAATGTGCCTGAAGGTGATTGTGCATCTCTTTGAGCAGAGTCTGCCAGATCTCCGCGTCAACGCTCATCAACGGTTCGTGGCTGAACTTTCCGCCCGCGCGAAACGCGATGTTGGCAAGGTTGCACCAGCCAGTAGAATGATGTCCGACTTCCACGTCGGTATTCAGCGACGTCTGCTGTCGGCTGCGAACGGCATCAATGAAGTTGGCCTGATGCAGTCCCATGCCGCCGGTGCCCTTGAATTTACGAAGTGCTTTTCCATCCTTGTCGAAAGCCGTCCCACTGCCGCGTTGGCCTTCAAATCGTCCGCCTTCGCAGTAGACGATGTAGCCGCTCCCCGGACCTGGATGTGCCGGCGATTTCTTGTCGTTTGGCCCCGCCGTGAGATTGCTCAATCCAATCACGACCGGCATCACGCCCGTGTCGAAGTAGACGAAATGGACGTTCGGAGTTTCGCCCGCATCATTCCAAACCACTCGACCGCCACCGCCAAGGACGCGTTTCGGCAGCGTGACTTTGTCCAGAAAGACGTTGTTCCGCACATCATCCAAAACATGCACGCCCCAGTTGCCCATTTCGCCCGAGCCCGTGTTCCAGTCCCAGTGCCAGTCGTACTGCAGTTTGTCGCGGAAGATCGGCTTGTCAGCGGCTGGCCCCAGCCAGAGGTCGTAATCGACGGACTTGTCGATCACGAGCGGTTCAGTCCTCTTACCAATCGGTCCGCGAACGCCGATTCGATTCACGCGCGTGGAAAGCAGATTTCCGAGTCCCTTTTCTTCGTGTAGAAACTTTTTGATCTCAGCCTGCATGGGGTCCGAACGCTGCTGAGTCCCCACCTGGCAGATGCGTTTATGTTTTCGAGCAGCCTTGACGGTTTGCTCGCCTTCCCACTGGCTGTGTGACAGCGGTTTTTCGACGTACACGTCCTTGCCGGCTTCCATCGCCCAGATCGCGGCGAGGCAATGCCAGTGGTTGCATGTCGCAACGACGACGGCATCGACTGAATCATCTTCAATCAGCTTGCGGAGATCGCTAAACGTCTTCGCTTTTGGGAACCGTTCGTGTGTCTTGCCAAGACGGCCTGCGTCCGGATCGCACAGGCCG
>JBBQSE010000044.1:0-28764 GCA_038214195.1 Planctomycetales bacterium | reverse complement strand
GACTCAATTCTCTTCGGGTTGATTCCGTTTTCCGGCTCTTCAAAGCAAAGCAATCCTCGAGATTCAGGATCCTGTTCAAGAATGCTTAACGCGAGAAACCTGAGAGTGCCATCCGACAACGCTCTTGCGGCGTGAATTGTTCCTTGCCGGTCAACAACCTGTAATGTTCTCAATTCCCGCTTTGAGTCCTCGTCAACTTGTACACTCGCGACATCCTCCACTAAGTCTGACAATCTGTTTGCCACACGCTGAGTGACCGGATTGGAACCATTTGCGCCGAAAGAGTGACGTTTGGAAAGTGAGTGAAGCGTTGCCGCAAGATGGGATCCATTCGCACCAATATGATTTTCAGCATTAAAACTATCTGGCCGTCGGAGCGCTGATGGCTCCAACTGAAGCAAATGCCATGACTGCATTTCTCTTCGAGCAAGAAGTGCTGTCGGGCATTCTCCGGCATTTGCTGTCGAAAGCACAGTTCGCGGCATTTGGATCGCTACGGCCTCTCGCGCACGGCCAGAATTGCCATCCTGGTGCAGCCGAACAATTGTCTGCCCGTCTTTCACATCTGTCGAGATAAATGGTCCACCCCTGCGAGCTCCACTCACCGCAGATCGACGCCAAGCGGAGGAGTGCTGAAAGCCAAGTCGAGTACGCGCTTCACCGCAGTTGATGTGTGAAAGTTCCTCTTTTCGAACAACAAGGCGCTCCCCAAACTGAACATCGTCAGCCACCTGAATTCCGAGCACAAGCGTGTACTTAAGAAATGTAATGGCTGCTTTGGCTGGTTGTCCGAGATCGTCTGTGGCTTCCGCAGGGACAATCATTTCTGCCATGAAGGTCATTTCGCCAAGAGATGTGGATCCAGAGGTGAAAAGACTTCGAAGGGACGTCGACCGATTTGATTCGTCGCGTACAGCAGAGGCCGCTTCCATCAATGGGCGGTCAGCAAGGCTTCGCAGAAAAGTCACTGCATCAAACAGGTTTGACTTTCCAACGCCGTTTGCACCGGCAATGCATGTAAACGGGCCGAAGCGAACGTCCACATTCACAAGGTTCTTAAATCCATGAACTTCCAGACGCGTGAGCATTTCGCTGCCTAAATGGCTTCTACTGTTGTACGGTATTCACCACCAACCAAAGTTCAAACTACGAAGAAATACGACAGAGAATTGAGGAGTGGACGACAAATAAATTGAAATCGGCCTACCTGGAAACTCCTTCAGAAAAGGAGATCGGACCACAGTAGGCTCGCTTTCAGGAACAAGGATTGTACACATTCTCACGAGCGATTCACTGAAGTCTTTAGTGGAAATTCTTCGCGAAACATGGCTGCTCGTCAACACGTAACGTGTATGGAACCGGATGAAGTCTAACCAGCCTGTCGTGGCAACTGTTTGGTAGATTGCGAGAACATCGTGTGGTTGCTTCGCCAGAATCCGCAGGTTCGACTGCCAGCAAGGACCAGTTTCGCGAGTCGGTCGGCAAGTTCCCGTGTGACCTTGGCGGATTTCTTCGAACGATTGGCTGTTCGCCATTTCCGCCCCGCCGCTTCTCTGCCATCGGGTGATGAATTCTTCGTGGTTCATGCTGTGTTTCGCGTGGTTACGGTCGTCTTGTGGTTGTTTGCCGGATTCGTTGAATCCTGAGGGTATGGTTCTTGCCCCCCGTGTGCAATCAATCAGCGGTCCGCTGTTATGACGGACTGGCACTGCGGTACGTTTCGTAAATCCAGATCAATCGAGCTCAAGTCGATCAAATCCAAATGCTCTCTGCGGGAATACAGCCCATTCGCTGAGCAAAGCCGACTATCAGGCCGCTGATTCTCGTGCAAATCATCACGATGCGATATCATATGCTCACGATCCACGAGCCCTCCGACCCACTCCCGCCTTTGATGGAATTCTGAAAATGTCTTTCTTGCGCCTTTGTCCGACCGTGTTCCTGACGGTGCTTTTCACGTCCGAAGTGTTCGCGGAAAACTGGCCATGCTGGAGAGGTCCTCGCGGAGATGGGTCTTCGGACGAAACCAACGTCCCAACAACATGGAACGGAGTAACCGGAGACAACATCGCATGGAAAGCCGCGATCCCGGGTGTTGGCCACGCGTCGCCCGTTGTCTGGGGTGATCGCATTTTTTTGGTGAGTTGTCTCGAAGAAGAAAAACGCCGACTGCTAATCTGTCTCGACCGCTCGACCGGCAAGGAACTGTGGCAGAAGGATGTCGTGCAATCGGTGCTGGAGACCAAGCATCAACTCAACAGCCACGCATCCGGCACGCCAGCCACTGACGGTGAACGCATCTACGTCACGTTCCTGGTCACCGACGGCAGTGAAGTGCCAGCGCCCAATGTCGGAACACAACGTCCGGTGACGCCGGGGCAGATGCTGGTGGCGGCTTACGATTTTGACGGCAAGCAGTTGTGGACGGCCACGCCAGGCGATTTCACCAGCGTGCATGGATTCTGCAGTTCTCCGGTGCTCTATGAAAAGCTCGTGATCGTGAACGGCGACCACGACGGAGATTCTTATGTCGCCGCCCTGGACAAAGCCACCGGGAACACTGTCTGGAAAGTTTCGCGTGAACACAAGACTCGCAGCTACTGCACACCCATCATTCGCCGCATCGACGGCAAAGATCAGTTGGTGATGTCGGGCAGCAAACGCGTGGTAGGAATGGACCCGGAGACTGGCAAAACGGTGTGGCTCATCGAAGGCCCCACGGAACAGTTTGTCTCCTCAATGGTCTACGATGGCAGTCGCTTCTACATGACAGCCGGCTTTCCTACTCATCATGTGATGAGCATCCAGCCGGATGGAAGTGGTGACGTGACGGATACGCATGTCACGTGGCACAGCACAGAAGCGAAATGCTATGTTCCTTCACCGGTTGTCATTGACCACTATCTGATGGTGGCGGATGATCGCGGAACGGCAAACTGCTTCGACACGAAGACTGGCGACCGTCTGTGGCAGGATCGAATGGGCAACCACTACAGCGCGTCGTTACTGTCCGCTGGCGGGCTGGCGTATTTCATCGCCGACGACGGAATCGCAAAAGTCATCCGTCCCGGCGCAATTCCGGAAGTACTGCACGAGAACCCGCTGGGTGAGTTCTGCTTTGCATCGCCGGCGGTGTCCCACGGACAGATTTTCCTGCGCGGCGAAAAGCATTTGTTTGCGATCGGCAAGCAACATTGATGCTGGCGACTGGTTTCATTCGCTGATAGGCGAGCGGCGGATGGTGCTATACCCAAAAAGAAGCCCAGCTTCTTGGAGAAGCCGGGCTTCTGTTGGTAAATCGCTTTCTGCCGCTCGCCATACAGTACCATTCCCATTATTCGCATCAGCCGTTGCGTCCAGTGTGCCAATGCGTTCATCATGCCCTGAGCCTTGATCTAGTCCTTCACCATAATCGGAACAGTCTCAATCGCGGAGTGGCCGGATTTTCTGAATGGTCGTGGCATCGGTTGAGCGTTGCCTTTGGCGTCGATTGTGCGACAGCGAAACTTGTATTCGCCTGGCGGCAGCGCAGGCAAAACGGCGGCCCAGTGCGCATTCGTCAGTCGCAGGGGCCAAGTGAGCGGTTTGCCTGCGGCATCAAAGCCATGTGTGTCGGGAGGAATCAAACCCTCCGGCAGCGTCGTCCATTTTTCTGGTGGTCCGAGGAGTTCCGCATCGGTCCATGGTGCTGTCGTAAAGTACGGATCATTCTCTGGTCGCTCCGTCGAGGCAGGTTCAATCGACACCTGTACCTTTGACAATCCAGAGATGCCCACTTGAGCATAGCCAGAAACCGGTATCGGCTGGCCTGCGTCCACAAATTGCGGAACGGACAGCGAAGCGGCAAACGTCTTCAGTGGACTATCGACGTCGTTGTTCTGTTCGGCATACGTGTCATTGGCATGAGCGAGATTCGTCAGGACGACATGCGTCAGCCATTTGACGGACTTAAATCCATAGGCTTCGGGAACCAGCATCCGGACCGGTCCGCCTCGTTTTGCATCCAGCCATTTGCCATTCAATTTGTAACACAGAATGACCGGCGGCAAGTCGAACGGATCTTCCAGGACGCGGCCAATCGGCAGCGAACTCCGAAACATCTGGCCCGGATCATCATTGTGAAAGCCGTAGTAGAACACCCGGCGCAGGTTTTCCAGCGGCTGCGTCAGCCAAACGACTTCCCGCAGCGGAACGCCCTCCCAGAGTCCCATACCCAGCGGGCAGCCCAGATTCAGGCAGGTCATAACTTTCGGAAACCGCACGGCGTGCCGTTCGCCAAGTTTCAGCAGTGCTTCAAAATCCAGCGCCGTGCCGTCAGTGGCTGTGAGCGGCTGCTTGAGTCGTGCGGAATGGTCTGGGTCTGAGATGACCTCCAGCTTCCATGTGTCGCGCGTCTGTCCAACCGCGCTTCGCTGTTCTTCCGAGAGCGTATGCGGGATTGGCTTTCCACGGGACACATCGCGAAAATCATTCGCCGACGTGAAATACGGATCAGGCCATGCTCCGGCGGTATCGTGCTTTGGCTTTGATGGTTCCTGCGCGAAACTCGTCGCAGCGTTCTGAAGCAAAGTTCCTGCCGCAGCCCCGACGACACCCAGTTGCAGAAAGTAGCGGCGTGTGAGTTCGTGATGTTCGCGATGAAAGGGCGTCTGGATCATGATCAGACTTGCTCCGAGGTTGTGACTGCGAGGAGAAATACTGGTCTCACCAATTGAAGAAATTCAGGAGCTGGTAACGTAGCCAGTGTCATCGAAGAACACCACCAGATGGTGCGCATGTTTCGGCGAACGTGACTACAATCTGCTTGTAATTCTTTGAGCCGCGAGATCTAATGCTTTTCCGGCGAGCGGGGGACGTCAGTCCCCTGATTAAACGCTCTGACCGGAAATTGATGCGTACCACCGAAAACCGTGGGCTAGCGCCCAGCGGCTGATAAAAGCAGCCGGAACGCGCCAGCGTCCGGTTCAGTCAGTGTGGTTCTTTTTCTGTCGATCGTCTAAGCACGCAAAAAATCGCGGCCCTACGAAGCGGAAAAGTTCAACGCACGATCTATCCGTCGGCATCTCTGCCAGCCGCATAGTTACGCAATTCGTTTTCCCGCTAAAGATCGTCGAAAGTTTTATGATACGTTCAATTTGTATCCCATTTGCGATCATCCTTCTCTGCGTTTCTTGCGACATATCAAACGATACTCAACATCCCCAACGCGGGGATCAAACACAAGACTCTGACCGTAACAATGTCTCTGACGAAGAACTAATCCAGGGTAATTGGACCTTACACTCTATGAAGCGTGACGGAGTTCCAGTCCAAATGCCTCCTCCTACTCGACGGCCAACGTCCACTGCGTTTCATCAATGATCGGAGCCCCGCCGGAACCGTTATTGAATTGCACAGAAGCAAGAACTAGCCGTGCCGTCAAGACCGGCCAATGGTGGCTAACTTGGCAATGCGGGGTCAGTAGACCCGCGCACAACGCGATGAGAGCCCCCCCGAGCCAAAGCTCAAGCCATTTGTTCAAGGAGCCCGATGGTTAATGAACGCCGCGCGGCGTATGGGAAAGGCACATTCCGAACGATGCGATTCCGCAATTTTATGCAGGCTCTTTCAGCCGGAAATGACTTTTCGAATTGCCGCAAGGCAAACCCGTGCGATGGGCCATTGCCAACACTCGCTGACTTTGCCTAACCACATTGACTGGCGGTCGCGGCAAGCCGCGAAGGTCTTTCCGCTCAACCAGTCAGATGTGTCAGGAGATGGCTGCAAATGGCTTGAAAATCAGTCATTTCGTCGATTTTGGCTGCTACCTGCGACGGCTGCACTTTCTACATTGTGTATCGTTTTATATTGCTTTGCAACATATTGTGTACCGGATTCTGTACCCGCTTCACTGGTCATGAAGACCGGAGTACCGCAGGCCGAGTGAGCAAAGCGTTCGGTGACGAAACCGGTGATGTCGCAGAGGGCGATTGTGTTCCAGTTTCCATCCTGCAGGACGTAGCGGCGTTGTTTGATGGTGCCGTTATTGGCGGTCGCGCGGTCTCGCAGGATCAGATCGTCGATGTAGCGCAGGCCCCACACGAACTGGCGTTCAGCCGTGGTCGTGGTGCCTGTGCGTTTTTCGAGACATTGCCAGCCGGGTGTGTAGTAGTAACGCCGCGACTCGGACAGCGTGCCGCTGGTGTATGTGTCCTTCCGGATCCTGTAGCGGCGTGCGTCGTACACGTTTTCATGGACTGTGGTTTCGTCCCCCCCGCTGACGCAGGGGGCTCGTCTAAACGGACCAGACGATTCGAGGCGTCGTAGCTCGCCGAGAGCAGTTGCGGTTGGGAAGTGGTGTTTTCGGTCATTGCCGGCCACTCCGCTTCGGTCAGCGTGTTCCATTGAGCTTATGTCATCGGCACCCATGCCGGTGTGGATTCGGTACTTGTCGTCACGCCTGCCTTTGGAATGCCGATCATGTTGCCCGCTGTGTCATACGACGGCGTCGCCCATGCTGTGCCCGTGGTATTGTTGACGTTGGTGATTTCGTTCACCTTGTTCGCCGTTCTGGCCTGCACGAGTTTCCAACTGCCGTTGCCGTCGTTGTCCTGCTTGAAAGACTACCAGTTGCCGGTGGCATCCAGTCCCCATTGCTGCTCAAACGTCCCGCTGGTGATGGCGGTCTGCGTGCCGTTAAGGCATGTGGCAGAATTGGCTTTGCCTGTAGGTTGGACATTCCTGTCCGACACGCCTGGAATTTCGACGGACAGGAATGTCCATCCTACAGATCGCCATGTTCGATTCGACGCTCGATCATAGCCGAATTGAATTTGGGCCAGCGTCGTCGTTCCCCTGTTGCCATAGGCAGTTATCCACTCGGCCAAAGCGATCGCGTCCCAGGTAGATATCGCCGGTGTTCGGATCATTGCCAGTGCCGATCAGCGTTCAGTTGATTCCTGGCTGGGCGGACGCCGCATTCACGAAGCCCAAAGCTGCCCAGATACTGGTAGCTGGCGAGCGTGACGCCGTTGTCGGTCATGGATTCAATCCGGCTGGAGGCATCATTGATATCATTCGCCGTGCCGTAGCTCATGCTCACGATGCGACCGTTTGGATACGTCATCCCCGTCATCCGAATCGTATTGTCCGATCCGCCTGCGTAGCTGTACTGGACATTCCTGACGCTTTTCATACTTTCCTCAAATCAAAGATGCCTGACCCCTTTGATGCTTTCTGGAGTCCCGACTCTCTCAAATATCTGACAACTCGACTGAAGGAAAGGATGGACCCAAACATCCGTGACGAACATGGCGAAAACAAAGACGCCCTGCTGACCTATGCGGCTCGCCACGGTCGCTGGCAGGCAATGGAAATGCTGCTCGCAGCCGGTGCCGACGTCAACATTCGCAGTGTGGAGACAGTTCAAACTGAAACGATCAAGACTCCGAATGTGAAATTTGAAATGCAACGAGGAACGTTCGGCGGAAAAACACCTCTGTTTGTCGCTGCGTCACATGAAGGCCCGAGCATAGTGGAACTGTTGCTGAAACACGGTGCTGATGTCCATGCCATCGACGACGCAGGTAACAATGCTTTGCGCGAGGCAATTCTGACTGATCGTGTGGAAACCGTCCGCATCCTGATCGGAGCCGGCTGCAATCCCGACCAACGCAACAAAGACGGTAAGACAATGCGTGAACTCGCGGTTGACGTTGGCTATCCAAAGATCAAGGAAGTGTTGATGGCAAAGAAAGTAGAAACACTGGCAAAATAGACCAGAATTGTAACAGAAATGTAGCCATCAGTCTCCGATTGATGAATGCCAATAACCACGAACGTTTGTCGCTCAACGGCGAGCGGTGCGGCGTCAGCCCATCGGTACAACGCAATTCACATGAGCAAAAAGTACAACCTTTCTCAGCACTACCGACCCTGTGTCGGTTGACCGCTGTAGCCGACCAGTCTTGCCTCCACAGACGCGGGGTCGGATTGCGTGGACTTAAGCACGGATTGTGAGCCGCAAGGCGCTAGCCGCAGGTTTCTGCCAGTGTTTATCACTCAAACACGGGCGGCTAGCGTCTTGCCGCTCAATAAGTCCACGCCATTGGACGCGGGATCGGATGGAGAGCTTTATCCCACGCCATTGCACTCTACCATGGGCGATGTTGGCCGTCCTGAACTATTCGTAGTGTCTCAAGGAACTTTGGTTTGAAGCAGACGAATTCAAACTGTCCGTTGCGATAGCTGATGGCTTTTAGCTCCAGGCCGTCAAAAGGGTCCAGAGATTTCCCGGACCTCGCCCATCGCCAAACTACAGCGATGAATCCAAGGAGTCCAACAGCGAACAACATCACAAATAGAATCTGCCAATCCGCTTCTGTACTCATGATTGCAAACCCTGAAACGAGGGCAATGATTGCGACAAGGACTCCGGCGACGGCAGCATCGAGCCTGTACCGGCGAATTTGCGCATTTCTGACTTATGGTCGTTATCGATCCAGAAACCACAGCGAAAAACACTAACCCGAAGCGCCAGCGAGGCAAACTTCTCACGCTGAAGGAGAGACGTAACTTGTTTGCCTCGCTGGCGCTTCGGGTTGATATCAGGGCAGTTTGCGCAGCTTCAAAAGGCGGAGGCGAGGGACGATTCAACTGGCGGAGCGTAGGGATTGTCGTTCGCCATTTGAGTTTCCTCCTTCAGCGAAAGACCGTTGCGCGGCGCGGTACCACTTCGTCGAATTGCGATCCAGTGAACAGATCCCGCCACGAATGGAATGGACAATCCGCTGCAGAAACTCCATGCTTCGCCATAACAAATGTCAGACAGCGTCCTGCAGATTCAGGGCCTTGATATTTTAATGCGACCGTACTTTGCGGTGGAATTCAGAATGCTATTTCGATGGAACAAACTGCCGGGCCGAGTCGGCCCTGGACGCGCAATTTTGACGCTGCTGGCAGTGGGCCTGTTCGTGTTGAGCGTTGGTTCACAAACCACAAATGCACAGTCGCCGGTCCCCGAGTTCACTGGCGAACGGCTGCTGTTTTCCGAAATTGATCCGGTTGAGTGGCAATCGCTGGCAGCCGATGTTGCGGAATTCGAACAAACCGCAAAGCTCACCTGCTACGTGGTCGTTGTCAAATCCACCGGCATCGGACCAGCAGCGACGAAAAACTACACCGATCGTCTGTGCGCAGAGTGGACTCAGCAGTCGATTCGCAGCAGCATTCCGTTGGACAGAGAGCGGTCGGTGGTGATCGTGCTGGCGATGGAGAACCGACAATTGTCGGTTCATGTTGGTCGGGAACTGCTGGATTCCAGCGATTTGACGGCGAAGACAGTTGATGACGAACTGGTGGGGCCGCATTTCATTCCGTTTGCGAAGGCTGACAATTATCCTGAAGGCATCAAATCGATGCTGAGTCATATGGGCACATGGATCACGACTCACGAACAAAGCGTCAGCATTCCCCAGTCGCAGCCGCAATTGCCAACGCTGTCGGTGGCGAGACCGGCGGAAGTGATTGTGCCGACCACAGAGATTGCTCAAATACCACGCAACGAACAGCCGGTCGTCATTCGCGAGGTGCAGCCAGCGTCAGGAACTGCGGCTTCCCCGCGTTCTCAGTTTCTTTCATTGCCTTTCGTGATCGCCGGAGCAGCCGTATTGGTCGGATTGCTCACGCTGCTGACTCTGCGTTGGCTGCACCTGCGAATACGTCGCCCACTGGAACTCAGCAAGCATTCCTTCCGCGAACACGTTGTTCAGCTTAGCGACGACATCGACGCCCTGCGAGAACGCCACAGGATGCTGCCGTTCACGGACAAGGACTACACGAGCCCTATGATGGGAGAAACGCTGACGCTGTACGACGGCATTCAGGACTCGCTGCAACAACTTCGCCAGCGCTGGCTGGAGCTCATGGACGTCTGGGATAGAATCGATGCTTTGACAAAAATCGAACACTACTTCGGTCGCAGCGGGTTGCTCGAAGCGGCGGGGTTGCTGAAAAATGTACCCGTCAGCGATGTCGAAAGGAGTCTCAACGAGCAATGCGTTAAGTCGCTGGATCGTCTTGAAGACGCGCACGAACAGGTCGAACGATTAACGGTCCAGCTCGACGAACATACACAGCGGCTGCAGCGGCAGTTTTTGGATTTGCAGACCGCACAGCTGCAGGTCGCACCGTATCAAACGTCGCTCGATAAAGTCGTCGAACTGCGAGCGCGCGCCGCTGAGATTGCGGTCGCAGATCCGATTGGCAGTCAGACTCTGCAGACGGCGGCTGGTGATGTGCTGCGGGATGTTGGCCAACTCACTGAGAAGATTCTGCAACATCGGCGTGGCATCGACGAATTGCTGGGGAAACTCAGGAAGGTTTCCGAGCGACTCTCAACCCTGCGCGGCGGTGGGATGAAGTTCTGTGAAGAGGAATCCAATCCGTCGTCACTCTTTCCGCAGATTGAGCATCACTGTAATGAGTGTTTGCAACTCCTGAACCTGGGCGATGCCGAAACATCTGCGGAGCATCTCAAGCAGGGATTTGAACTGGCCTCCGCAGCGGAATCTACGATCCAGCATCAGGTTGACGCGAAGGAATTTTGTGAACGCGAAATTCCGCTGCGAACGAGCGAACAGTGTCAACTGGAATTGCGGTCGCAGCCTCTGGACGCGGTCTTTGCTGCCCTGGAAAGCGAGTTTGCCGCCGAGTCGTGGAATACAATCTCGAATCTTCGCTCGACGACCGGCTCCGCTATTTCGCACTGCGACGATCTGCTGTCGGAAGCGACGCTGTCCGGTTCGTCTGATGTTCAGCATTATCAAAAAGCCGCGCTGTCGCTCCAGCAACTCAAGCAGTCACAGGGCGAAACTTCCATGCTTATTGCCTCGGGCGACCAGCGTTTGCAGCAACTGCGTCAACTCCGGGCGAAGACACAGGCGGAATTGAATCAGCTTGAACAATTTCGTCAAAGGATCGCCTCGCTGCTGCAGTCGTCGGCTGCCGATCGAGTCGCGGCGAATCGCCGTTTCCAGGATGCTGACAGCAATTTGCAACAACTCAAACAGACCGCGGGCCGCAGCCGCGCCAACTGGCCGGAGATTGCTGACTCGCTCGACAATGTGCGCCGTGAATTTTCCACTGCCGAACAGATGGCTCAGGAAGACATTCGCCTGGCTCAGCAGGCAGCCCAGGAGATCATGAACGCTCAGCGAGAACTGCGACAGGCGGAGAGCTTTTATCGTGCCGGATTCCGAGCGAACGTGGTTTCAGTCCGACCGCGTTTATTGTCGGCCCAGCAGGCCCTCGACGGTCAGCAATATGAACGCGCAATTGAACTGGCAAATGCAACCATCGCCGAAGCGCGACAGCAACTGCGACAGGCCGAGCGTGAAGCGGATGAAGCCGAACGTCGGAGAGAGAATGAACGGCGCGAACGTGAACGACAGGATCGAGCGAGAACCATGGGAACAGGAGTTGGAATCATCTCCAGTGGAGTCGGAAACACCGCGAATGTTCATCAGTCTTCAATTCATCCGACGTCGATTCACCCTGCAAGCCGTGCGCCGGCAAGTTCAACCGGAAGCACGTCCAGCAGTTCATGGTCGAGCGAAACCAGCCAGAGCAGTTGGTAACTACGCTCGAAATGTTTTCTGCGCTCAGGAGCGAACGACAAACGGCTGGCCGGTATAGAATGAGCGGCAAGGCGCTAGCCGCCGGTATTCGGCAGTGTATATTACCGGCGGCTAACGCCTTGCCGCTCACTTATTCTTCGAGCGATCCTTAACTTTTTCCGTACCACCAGACTAATGAAATGAATCCAAATGATACGACAAGTATTGATCATTGCCGCGATCTGCGCGCCATGCCTGTTCCAAGACTCGTCAGTGTATGGCGAAGAGCATCGAATTCCCGCGTTCACCGCTTACATGCTGCCGGAACCGAATTCGGCCAGCATCTCCGAATCGCACGGAGTGACGCGTTGGGCGGATGCGGCGCAATCAGTCAACTGGTATGGCAAATTCGCGGAAACGGGTGAGTTGACTGCAAAGGTTGAACTCCAGCTTGCTGAGGGAGCCACGTCAAAATTTCGGATGACCGTCGATGGGAAGTCGCGGGAATCGACGGTCGTTGGCAACGGCTCGAACAACGTCGTTGCGGACTTTGGCACCTTTTCCGTAAACACTGTCGGCTATCAACGAATTCAACTCGAATCGCTCAACGAAATCGGACAGCCCATTGGTGACATTCAGACTTTGATTCTTGACGGAGCCGCCGTCAACGACATTCATTTCAATTTGAAGGAACGCCGCAACGCCGCATCCGTTCATCTGATGTATCCCGTGCCGGAGGGTTCGGATATCGACGCGTTTTACTGTGAAGTGACGGCGATCGAAGATCCTGTGACGACGTTTTACATGGCGTGCGGATGGCATCGAGGTTACTTCGGGATGCAGGTGAATAGTCCCACCGAACGTCGGATTATCTTTAGCGTTTGGGACAGTGGCAACGAGGGCGTCGATCGGAAAAAGGTCGCCGACGAAAATCGCGTTACGTTGATGGGCAAAGGAGAAGGCGTGTACTCGGGCGATTTCGGAAATGAAGGCACTGGCGGTCACAGTCATCTGAAATACATGTGGAAGACGGGCGAGAAGCAGTTCTTCATTGTGACAGCAGAACCGACCAACGAGACTCAAACAGTCTTCTCTGGCCACTGGTTCCATCCGGAGGACAAGAAGTGGATGCTGATCTCTTCGTGGCGGGCACCGAAAGAAGGTGGACGACTTCGCGGTCTGCACAGCTTCAGCGAAAACTTCGGCGGCAGCAACGGTCACTTATTGCGGAAGGCACGCTACGGCAACCAGTGGTTTCGCAATCCGGCAGGTGAGTGGACGGAATTGACGACGGCGCGATTCAGTCACGATCCCACGGGGAAATCGGATCGATTGGATCGCTTCATGGGTGTCGAGAACGGCGAGTTCTTCCTCAGCCACGGTGGATTCACAAACGGATTCACGGAATATGGAACGCAGTTTGATCGTCCTGCGACGGGGATAGCGCCGCAGGGCACACCGTAGCCCGGTCAAACCTGCCTCAGGGATTGGGACTGCACTAAGGCGAGCGGCAGGAAAGAATTTCCCATCGGCGAGTTATTAGGTGGAGTGGCCCCGTGCGACTGAACCACGCCAAAGGAAGCAGATCTGAGGACAGATCTGCCTACGTAGTCCGACCTGTCTCAGGTCGGATTCCCTTGGCGACGCCATATCTCTGGCAATTCTGTTTCTTCCGCGCGCCTAAGCGGAGTGGAGGAAGCGCCGGGGTTTCGAGCTGCGCTCTCCAACCCCGGCCAGCCATCGCCTGCAGTTAACGAATCAGATAACGCTTTGCATCGCTGACGGTTTTCGGATCGCGGAGTTCCAGCGCTTGAAGATTTTCTTCGGCTTTGACGGCATCGTCGGTCAGCGTGCGAGTTCCATCCGAGCCTGGTTCGTTCTTTTCCTGACTGCAGTAGTACAGAAAACGAACGATGGCGCGGCGAATGGCGGGGATGTCAAATTCCTCTTCGGTGTACATCGCCATCAGGCGATCCTGAATAGCCCAGTCTTTCCAGCGTGCCAGATCGGTGATCACGAGATCCGCCATCTCCTTGCGTTCGAGCAGCAGGTGCATCGATTGCTTCAGCCTTTCCTTTGGCAATCGATCGGGCTCATACGTCCACATAAACCGCAGTGCCTGCATGACGGCGTAAGTTTCGCTGAACGGCAGGTTGATTTCCTTACCATCTTTGTTGATCGCGGTTTTGCTGAGGATCTTTGTTTCTTCCAGTTTCTTCAGCCCTTCTTCACCGGCGATCATCATGTAACCCGCCATCACGCCTTCGATGCCAAGTCGGAAATCCGCGTCGAGCGTCACGATCTTCTGTTCCAGAATCGGAGCGTCTTCCGGATGACCGCAGATGCCAGCCAGCATTCCGTAGAAGCCAATCCGAGTCACGGGCGTTTTTGGATCCTGCAGCCAGCCAAGAATTTTTTCGCGGGGCAATTGATCCTTCAGTGGTACGATGGATTCGTACGGGGCTGATGCGAATTCGGCGAACGCGTCGTTGGAAACGAGCAGATCCGAATTTTCAAAGTAGTCCAGAAAATACAGCAGGCGTTCGACCTGACCCTTTGGTTCCTTTACCGGCGGAGGCATTTTTGCCAGGTACGTCCATGATGCTTCAGTCACCTCTGAGGGCACGTGCCAGTCTTCCAGGCGATCATCGGGGCCCATCAGCGTGTACAGATTCTTGTCGCTGCCAGCGATGTACTGAGGCATGACAACTATCTGCCCCTTTTTGAAGCGGTCATCCTTCGAAAAGGCCACTTCCACAATTTCGAATTTCGACGAACCACCTCGCACGTTGACTGGTTTCTCTCCATCCAGCCACTTCCCCAGGAGCATGTGATCGCACTGCTCAATCTTCTCGGACATCATCAGGGACGGAGCATCGCAGAAGGGGCACATGCAGGCGGCCGCGCTGGCAACTTTGGTTGAATCGAAGGTCTGCGCGAGACCGATCGCCGCGATAGCGATGAGTGTTGTTTTTGTCATCGAAATGTCCTGAATTCTGAGTGCAGAGGTACCGAGGGTCTGTTTTACATTTTACCGAACCAAAAGCGGTTTGGCTTCCCAAAGTACTCAGGAACCGCTGTCATTCGCTCCAACTGTTCCTCCCTCTTTACACTCAGGCTTTCCAGCCTGTTGCGGTTCATTGACGCGGAGGTGGCCATTCGTCGGCTGCGGGGGACTCAAATAACGCGCCGCGACGTTAATCTAAACACAGTCCCCGAAGTGACTTACAGCGAAAGACATGGTTTGTCTGTGACGGCATCATCCGCAAAACCGGCACAAGAGGTGCATCCGGAATGATCGGCTCAAGCGATTCCTTTGGAAACAACGACTCAACCGGAAACTTTGGAACGGACTCCAACGAAGGTTGATTCCCTGTTCAACTCGCTGCAGACGGTCGTGGGAAGAGTGGTACCTCCCGCGACTGATGCTACCACTGCTGCTGCACTGTTGAAATTCAGGGAAACATCGATTCAGGGAAACGCAAAAGCCAACTCTCAAATCTCTCTCCGTCTCTCAAGTCAAAAAGAAAGTTCGAATCATGTTGAAGACTCTCTGGAACGATGAATCAGGTATTATTATTTCCGCCGAAATCGTCCTCGTGGGAACCATTCTGGTTCTGGGAATGGTCGTCGGCCTTGTAGAACTGCAATGCACTGTCATCGGTGAACTCAGCGACCTGTCCAGTGCAGTTGGTAATTTCGACCAGTCCTATCAGACCTCCGGATTCGCGAGCTCGAAAGGCAATGGTCGTTTCAAATCTCGTACCTACGGTGCCAGTTACTTCGACCGTCCTGACACCTGTGACTGTGACTTCAATCTGAACATCGTCTGCACTGATCTGGGCGAAAAAGGCTCAGGTGGTGGATATGGCGGCAGCTGGTAAGTTGCGTCTTGATGTTGCATCCAAATCGTGTCATGGCTGCCAAACAAGGCAGGGCTTTTCAGCCCTGCCTTTTTGCGTTGGCAAGGATGTTTGTCGAGTTGTTTTTCGCCCAATGCCAGACTTATGCAAGTGCTGCCGGCAATCACCAAATGACCGACAAACTGTGAATCCCCGGCTTGCAAACTCCAGCCGGTTCCGGCGACAATCAGCAAGTCCCGCCTGCCTGCCGTAATCCGGAGTTCAATGATGACTGGAACCGTTCTGGAGCGAAGCCTGCGCACTGTTATTGCCCGGCTGCAGAAGTTGCGAGTCCTGCGGCGGCAGACGGTCTGCTGGCTGTTGCTGGTGTTTCCTGCAATTGCCCTGACACTCTGGCTGCCCGCGTCGCTGGGACTGATCGGGCCGGAATTACCAGTATTGTTCGGTGCCACGATCCTCGGCACGATCCTTTCACGACTGTTGACGAAGACGCCAACCGTCCGCGATGCGGCTCGGCTGATCGAGCAGACTCATCCGGAACTCAACGATGCGGTGCTGACGGCTGTGCAGATTGCGCAGCGTCCCGGCAGACGACCGTCTGTCCTTGCGGCGTTGGCCGTGCAGGAAGCCGATGATCTGGCCCGACAGCGAGACTGGTCCGGAGCTGTGCCCGGTGTTAGGCTGGTGAACTGGACGCTGCTTAGTTTTCTGTCATTTGTTGTGATGGTGTCGAGTGTCATGGCGGCAAGCCGGTTCGGTCGCGAGTTGGTTGGGACCTCGTCGGTCTCCGGAAATGCGGCGGAGAAGACAGGCAAAGCGACTCCGGTCACGGAATTGGTTATCGAACCTGGCGATACGGAAATCGAACGCGGATCGGCGCTCACGGTGGTCGCGAAGTTTCCTGGAGTTGTGCCGACATGCGTTGTGCTTGAGTTTGTCGATTCGGCAAAAAACGCTCGCCAGCTGACGATGACGGAAACCGTCGATGCTGGTGTCTTTGCGGCGAGAATGGAAGAGGTTGCAAGTGACGGTGTTTATCGCGTGTTCTACGAGGAAGGTGAAAAACAGTCTGGCACAGCGGAGGCCTCGCCCGACTTCAAAGTCACGACTTACGTCCGGCCAAAACTGGAACAGGTCAATGCTTTCGTGACGCCGCCAGCATGGTCAGGCCGTCCGCAGGAGACGATTGAAGACGTGATGCGGATGACGGTGACGGAAGGATCAACCGTCGTACTGAAACTTCGCCTGAATAAGCCCGTTGCTGTTGCAGAGTTAGTGTCGAAGGACCGACCGGCTATCGCACTCATGGCGACATCGGAAGATCCTGCCACCGTTGAGATAACGATGGTCGTCTCCGAAAGCAATGCGTGGGTCGTTCGGCTTGAGGACTCGGAAGGACGCACTGCCACCGACGAAGAACAGATTTCCATCAAAGTCAGCCGCAATCAGCCTGCAAAGGTAAAGGCCACGTTTCCTGTCAAGGATACAAATGTTTCGCCACTGGAGGAATTCCTTATCGAAGCCAAAGCCAGTGACGATTTCGGCGTGGTCAATGTCGGTGTGCAATTTTCGCTGTCTGGCGGCGACTTGATTGATCTTGCCGTGCCGCTGGTTTCGTCTGAGCCAGCAGCCGGGACCGCCCCTGTCCCCGGCGCGGAGGTCTCTGCTGTTAAGGAACAGCAGCTGAGCACCGTGATTTCCCACAAGATCATCCTGGAATCTCTCAACGCGGCCCCGGATGACCTTGTGACGTATTCGTTCTGGGCCACCGACATCGCCTCCGACGGCACTGAACGAAAGAGTTACAGCGACATTATGTTTGCCGAAGTGCGTCGCTTCGAAGAAATTTTTCGTGAATCCCAGCAAAACAGTCAGCAGCAACAACAACAACAAAAGCAGCAGCAACAGGGAAGTCCCACCGATGGTGTGTTGAAGTTGCAGAAAGAAATCATCTCGGCGACGTGGAACACGATCCGGGCCGAAGCCGACAAACGCAGTGATGGTACCCTTGCGGCGGATGTAGGCGTAATCGCCGAATCTCAGGGGCTGGCGATCGAGCAGCTCCAGGCCACGTTGGAGGAAATGAGTGACGAACCGCAAATCAAGGCTCTGGCCGAACGTGCGATGGAACAAATGGCCTCGGCCGGTCAAAAGCTGGACGACGTTCGAGAGGGCAAAGAAGCGGCGCGGCTGGCCGATGCGATGTTGATTGAACAGTCGGTCGTCCAAACTCTGCTGAAAATGCGAGCCGCCGAGTTTCAGGTTCAGCAGCAACAACAGCAGGGTGGCGGCGGTGGTGGCAGCGCGTCGCAGCAACAGCTTCAACAGTTGGAACTGGATAACAAACGCAACCGTTACGAATCCGAACAACAGGCTCAACAGCAACAGGATGAACAAACTCAACAGCAGCGTGAACAGGTTCAGATCCTGAACCGGCTCAAGGAATTGGCACGCCGCCAGCAAATGGTCAACGAACGTCTGAAGCAACTGGAATCCGAACTGCGGGCCGCGACCAGCGACAAAGAACGTGAAGAGATCGAACGCGAACTCAAGCGTCTGCGAGACGAACAACGTGAGATGCTCCGCGATGTGGATGAACTCAGCGAACGCATGGATCAGGCCGCAGATCGAGACAAACCTGAATCTGCCCAAATGCAGCAGCAGATGGATCAGGCGCGGGAGAACGTGCAAAAGGCATCCCGGGCAATGGACGAAGGCAAGCTGGCCGAGGCGATTTCAGAGGGCACACGAGCAGAGCGACAGTTCGAAAATCTGAAAGAAGATTTTCGCAATCAGACGTCATCGAAGTTCGACGAAGCGGTCCGTGATCTTCGCGATCAGGCCCGAGAACTTAGTGAACGCGAAGAGCAACTCGCGCGTAAACTGGCGGGCGAAGAGCCTGACAGTAAAGAATCCGGAGAGCAGGGCAGCAAGACGCCATCTCTGCGCGCGAGTCGTGATCGTGAAGAACTGCAAAAAGAATTCGGCGAACAGCGTGATCGTTTGAATCGCGTTGTCGAACAGGCGAAACAGATGATTGAGCAGGCGGAACCAAGCGAGCCGCTGCTCTCGAATAAGTTGTATGACACGGTTCGTGATCTGAAAGATTCAAAGCCGGACGAAGCGCTCCAGGCGACAGAGCTGCTGTCCAGTCGAGGCATGTGGTCCCAGTCTCAACAGGCCGAACAGGTGGCCCGCAAGGGGATTGAGCAATTCAAGAAGGGAATCGAGCAGGCTGCGGATTCCGTACTGGGCAGTGAAGCCGAATCCTTGCGGCGCGCCCAGACGCAACTTCAGGATGCCACGGAGAAATTGGCCAGCGAGGTAAGAAACGCGACTGGTGCTGAAGAATCTGCGGCGAATCAGGACAAACAGGAAACTCGTCGTCCCGGACAGCGAGGCCAACAGGGCGATACGAAACAGCCTGAAGAAACCAAGTCCCAGGAACGTCAGCCGGGCCAGCGTGATCAGCAGGAAGGCCAGCAACCGGGCGAGGGCCAGCAACCGGGCGAAGGCCAGCAACCGGGCGAAGGTCAGCAGCCGGGCGAAGGTCAGCAGCCAGGACAGGGCCAACAACCAGGACAGGGCGGCGGTCAGCGGCAATCATCACTTTTGAGCGGTGGACGTGACGAAGGAAACGGTCGCGGGAGTGGAAACAATGAGGCTCGACCACTGACGGGAAATGACTTCACGGAATGGTCCGATCAGTTGCGCGACATCGAAGAAATGCTTGACGACCCGGAACTCCGCAATCGGGTCGCTCAGGTTCGTGACCGCGCTCGGACAATGCGGGCGGAGTTCAAACGACACGGCGAAGAACCGCAATGGGAACTCGTCAAGTCGCAACTGCTTCAGGAAATGCAGGATCTGGAGAAACGTATCGATCAGGAACTCGCCAAACGCGAATCCAATCGCGCGATGGTCCCAATCGACCGCGAACCGGTTCCGGAGGAATTTGATTCGCTCGTTCAAAAATATTATGAACTCCTGGGACGAGAGCGGGATAACAAATGACGGCGACCGCAGACTTGATGAATCCCAGTGTCGTGATGGCGATTCGATCTCTGGAGATGCGCGCAAAGCTGATTGTGGACGGGTTTCGCACGGGGCTCAACAAGAGTCCGCGACACGGGTTTTCTGTGGAGTTCTCGGAGTACCGTCCGTACACGCAAGGCGACGATCCGCGGTTCCTGGACTGGAAGCTTTACGCACGCACGGATCGCAGTTACATCCGGCTGTTCGAAGACGAGACGAATCTGCGGTGCTACATCGCTCTGGATATTAGCCGGTCCATGTCGTTTGCGTCCGGCGAGTATTCAAAACACGACTACGCCCGCACGATGGCGGCTTCGCTTTCATGGCTGCTCAATCGCCAGGGCGACGCGGTGGGACTCACCCTGTTTGACGAACATGTTCGATTCGTGGTGCCCGCGAGATATCGTCCGGGGCAGTTGCGACGTCTGTTTGTCACTCTTGAAGAACCGCCGACGGGCACGGACACTCAGCCAGCCGTCGCTATGGAAGACCTGGCGCAACGACTTCACAAACGGGGGCTTGTGGTGCTGATTTCTGATCTGCTGGCACCGATCGATCAGATTAGGGACGGTCTGCAACTGCTCCGCGGATGTTTGCACGATTTGGTTGTGTTTCAGGTACTCGATCCGGCAGAGAAGAACCTGATCTTCGATGGACCGAAACTATTCGAGGATCTCGAGAGCGGCCAAAAAGTTTACAGTGACCCGGATACCGTCCGAGCCGGATATCTGCAAAAACTTTCTGCGCACAACCGAGCGATTCAAACCGCCTGTGATACGGTCGGTGCCGCGTTTCGGCAGGTCACAACCGACGAACCGCTCGAACTTGCCCTCGCCGAATTCCTCCAGGCTCGACGGCAGAAGCGAAGATAGAACATTCATATTCGTTTAACTCGAAGTCGCAGACCAGGCCGTCAAAAACCTGGTCTGCGACCACCGGTTAAATAAATTTTCCACACGAAATACATCCACCGTGCCCCATGATCCCAGCCCCAAAAACAATCAAAGAACTCGACGACCTTGTCTCCGCGCCAAACGAGCCCGTGATTAAAACCGTGCGCAACCTGGACGGGCGATTCGCCGTGCTCGGGGCGGGCGGCAAGATGGGATTTCATATCAGCCTGATGCTGCAGCGGGCATTGCAGGCTGCTGGACGCAGCGAACCGGTGATTGCGATCTCGCGATTTGGTGATGCCGCAAAGCGGCGGCAGTTTGAAGACGCCGGGTTTGAAGTCATTGCCGCCGATCTTGCAGAATCAGATCAAGTCGCTGCATTGCCGGATGCGGCGAATGTGATTTCACTGGCGGCCATCAAGTTCGGCACCAGCGGGCGACCGGACCTGCTGCGAAGAATCAACGTCGATACATCACAACTCGTCACCGATCGATACCGTGATTCGCGGATCGTCATGCTATCGACGGGATGTGTTTATCCCTTTGTCACGCCGGAATCTGACGGATGTACCGAAGCCACTCCGGCAACCGCGCCGGGCGAGTACGCGCAATCGCGACTGGCTCAGGAAAACGTGTTTGCCGCAGCGTCCCTGAGCAACGGCACACCGGTGGCAATGGTGCGTTTGAATTACTCGATCGATCTACGGTACGGCGTCCTGCTGGATGTCGCGCGCAAGGTCTACAACAGGCAACCGCTGGACGTGACGATGGGCTTCGCGAACGTAATCTGGCAGGGAGATGCCGTCGCCCACATCATTCAGGCGTTACAAGTAGCTGAATCGCCAGCCGCCCCGCTCAATGTCACCGGGCCGGAAATCATTCGGATTCGCGAACTCGCTAAGGCGTTCGGAACAAGATTCGATGTGACTTCAGAAATCACGGGGACCGAAGAGAACACGGCGTGGCTGAACAATGCGTCAAAATCACACGGACTTTTCGGCCCGCCACAAGTTTCGCTCGAGCAAATGATCGAATGGGTTGCCTGCTGGCTCGAACAGGGTGGCGAAACGCTGGACAAACCGACGCACTTCGAAGCGCGCGGTGAAGGATATTGATCGATGTCGCCCTGGCGAAACTATCTGAATTCCGGGCAGGTCATCCCGGCCTGTCCGCTGGCCCTGAACAATGACGGATCATGGTCCGAACTGCATCAGCGGGCATTGATTCGGTACTACGTTCAGGCTGGCGCGGGCGGATTGGCCGTTGGCGTGCATGCAACTCAATTCGCGATTCGTGAACGGCAACATGGCTTGTTCCGACCGCTGTTGGAAAACGTCAGTCAGTGGCTGAGCGAGTGCCTTCCCGCTGACAGTCCATTTGTTCGCATCGCGGGAGTCTGCGGCGATCACGCTCAGGCGATCTCGGAGGCCGAGTTCGCGGTCGAACAGGGCTATCAGGCGGGACTCCTGAGTCTGACGGCACTGCGAGACGCAGCTGAAGAGCATCTGATTCAGCACTGTCGCAATGTGTCCGCAGTCATCCCGATCATCGGATTTTATCTGCAGCCTGCCGTCGGAGGGCGCGTACTTTCGTATTCTTTCTGGAGACGACTTGCTGAGAACGACCGCGTCGTGGCGATCAAGATTGCTCCGTTCAACCGCTATCAAACATGGGACGTCGTTCGAGCTGTGATTGATTCTGGCCGAGATGACCTGGCACTCTACACAGGCAATGATGACAACATTGTCGTCGATCTGCTGACGCCTTTTGCCTCGCGGGGAAAGACGCGATTCATCGTCGGCGGGCTGCTGGGCCAGTGGGGCGTGTGGACGCAGCAAGCGGTTCAGATGCTGCGCGATATTCAAACAGTTCGCAACGCGGCATCAATCCCGACCGAATGGTTGTCTCGCGGTGCCTCACTGACGGACGCCAATGCCGCAATCTTTGATGCCGCCAACGCATTCGCCGGATGTATTCCGGGCATCAACGAAGTCCTGCGAAGACAGGGACTGCTGCCCGGCAACCGGTGTCTGAATGTCGATGAGATTCTTTCTGAAGGCCAGGTCGAGGAACTTGACCGGGTGACCGCAGCTTATCCCGAATTGACGGACGATCTTTTTGTGAAAGAGAATCTGCAGAGGTGGTTGAGCTGAAGTCTATCTAAGTGCGGCATCCCTTCTGATTCAGTCAAATGGTCACTCCTTGATGTTTTTCAGCAGTCCTTCAATATATGGATTGATGTCCTCTTTGTACGTAAACGCTTCTTCCTTGCCATCGACCAGCAGACTGTCATCGAAGCGTTTCAGCAGCATCCCATCAGTGTCGTAGATGTACGCGGCGGGGATCGAACTCAGTTCCAGAGACTGAAAGACTTCATCTGAAGGCAATGAAGACAGGAAATTCGTGCAGGTTGCATTGTGTTTCTGAAGAAACTCCTCAACCTTCTTTACGTATTTCGTCACGGGCCTGGACTTGATGCCCACATAATCCACGTTGAAACTCACGCAGACGATTTTCTCACCGTATTTCTTGTGCAGCTCGACCAGATGAGGAAACTCCGTCATGCACGGAAGGCACGAAGTGGACCAGACATCCACAATCACAAGCTTGCCTTTACTCTTTCCCACCAGCGCTTCGACGTCCTTCCATGTGCCCGTCCTGAGCTTAACTTCCGGATTGTCGGTCTTCGAAGTCTCAACAACAATCGACTTGTCGTCCGCCCGAACAATAGAGGGACTTCCGCCAGCCAGTAAAGCGAAAGCGACAGTGATCTGGAAAACAGAATGCTTCATGATCAACCTCGATTTAGAACATCCATTAATACAGCATTGTTGCCCGGATTTTAGGCGGGGCGTTCAGATGATCGACCGCCACCATGCATCGATCGGCTTATTTTGGTGCTGTCAGCCGAAACGCGCTAGCGTCCGGTTCTGTGAAAACCGGGAGCTCTGCGGCTGATTGAGGCACGAACCCTATTGCCCACTCGCTGCTCGGCACGCAGAAATCATACCCTGTTCCGGATTCGCGTGCTACTCGTCGTTCAGCCAGTCCATGATGAATTCGTCTTCCGCAGAGGCGCGACGGGTGGGTTTCACGCGAGACGACGAGGAGTGGGATGACTGCGGTACTTTGATGTTTCGCCGTTCGGTCTGCAAACCGGCTTTCTCCATCAGACTGCGTGCAAAGGTATGTTCTTCTTCCGGCGGTGGAGCGTCGCCTGCCACGATGTAATGGATCGTGAATCCGTGCTTTGCGATCGCAATCTGGTCGCCAGGCGTCAGGCACTTCGAAGTGCATCGTTCGCCATTGACCTTGATCCCGTTACTGCTTCCCAGATCGCGGACGTGCCAGTATCCGTCGCGAAATTCGAACTCACAGTGGTGCGACGAAACGTTTTGAAAATCCAGCTTGATGTCGCAGGTGGACCGGCGTCCAACCAGTAGTTTGGGGGCTGTCAGAGGAATTGCATCCCCTCCGCCACATGGAATAAGTTGACCGAGCATTGTGAAACCACACTCCATAATGCTTCAAATGCGACGTCGGGCCGAATCTTCAACCCGATTGATGCGTCAGAAAATGCAATGGGGCAAGTATGCAATGTCTGCGACCTGAGGCGAATGCCTGCAAGAGATTTGGCCGTGACATCAAAGACCTGAATGTCCTACGCCAGGAAACGCAAATTGCACAATTCGTTCCGAACATATTTGAAAAAATCAGGGCAACGGGATGGGGCCGAATTATGCTCGGGGGGAGCCTACTCGACACTCCACGCTCCGTCAAACCCTTTCATGGTCCGGAATTTATGAATTTTAGTGATGATGGCGGGCATTTGGCATTTCAGCCAAAACGCAATCCTGGATGTCGCGGTTTGTCCGGTCATGCACTTCAGGCAGCACTTGACGCTTGTTCCGGGGTGCGAACGAATGTGGAAGGATCACGCCGTCAACTTCCGATATCTCAAGTCGCATGAGGCGCTATGCAGGTTTGTCTGGTCTCAGCAATCTGCACATTCGTCACTGGAGATACATCCGCTGACTTCCCCGTAAAGGTCATTTTTGAATGTGTCACCCCGCTACAGCATCCCGGCAGCCTGAGTCCCCGGCTGACGTGAGATCTCTGGAACAGCTTAGACTTTTCGTGCATATTGCACTCTGCCGCAAAGAGAACCTGCTCGAACACCATTTTCCGATGACGGAACTTGAACTGCGTCAAAACGGTTTGCGTTGCGGATTCCAGTATGTGCTGCACGGACCCCGTTCCGTGAAACTGGCCGCCGTGTGGTCGTCGTCATCGAACGAAGTATTGCTCTATGACGCCACCGGCAACCGATTCAGTCGAATCCGACTTCCACACAAGTTTCTCTGAGTCTCAATCTGAGATTTCAGGTCTTAGTTGGATAGCGCCACTTTGTGTCCAATTGTAGCCCGAAGCGTCAGCGAGGGAACGAGTTGAGGAACAATCCCTCGCTGACGCTTCGGGCTGCAAAAACTCTCGGTTTTCGCCAAAAGTGGCGCTGTCCAATTAGGATCGCTCGATCAAAAATTGTCCGATATCACGTGAGCGATCCTGAAATCTCGGCGTCACGCTGCAGCAGGCATTAGTTCGGACGACACGGCATCGACCTGCGCGACCGTGATCTGGCCCAGATGTTCGGCGTAACCGACCAGCAGCGCCATGTCGCTCAGGCGATTGATACGACGCGGATTACCACCCGTGATCTCAAACAATCGCTGGAGCGATTCTGCGGAAAAAATGTCTGAACGTCCTCCAGACTGCAACAGGCAGTTGCGGACATAGTCCGAGGTCTCAGAGGCCGTGAAGCCGCTGAGTGCCGTCGTGACGGCGATTCGTTCGCTGATCTGGTGCAGTTTTCGGATTTTAGCCGAAAGCACAGGCTGCCCGACCAGCAGCACCGCCAGCAGCCCACAGTCTTCAGATTCCGCCAGATTTAGAAGCGGCTGCACGACGTGCAGCAGGGCATCTTCCGAAAGCAAATGCGCGTCATCAAAACACAACAGCGTTCGACGTCCCGAGTTTGCCAGTCGTCGCAATGAATAGAGAATCTCACGCAACACACCATCGTTGCCCGTTGAGATGACCGGACTGACGGCGGCAAAGTTTGCCAGTTCACAGGCAACCATCCGCAGCAGATCGTCCGGACTCGTCGCCGGGAACACGATATGAACCAACGGCTCCAGGTGCTTATGTTCCGCCGTGAGCAGTTTCACAAGACACGTTTTGCCCGTGCCGGATCCGCCCAGAATCAGTCCGGGGCCCGTGAGGTTGTCCAATGCGTAGTTCAGGCGCAGGAGTGCCGTCTGGTGGGTCTTGCTCCGATAGAAACGAGCGAGCTCGTGACGTTGAGTGAATGGCCGGGTTTCAAGATTCCAATACGCTTCGTACATACGAGAGACTTTCTGCGAAGTGAAGGGCAGATTGAGTTGACCGGTGGCTAGCGCCTTGCCGCTCACGATTTTCGATGAAATCGACACCCCGTCAATTTACCGGCTGGATTCGCCCGGCGAATTTGACTTTTCGATGCTCCGGTTGATTCGGGCTGTGAACAGGCGATGAATTGAATGCCGGAGTTTCGTTTGAGTAACGTGCGGCTGCGCCGGGAGCAGATTCACTGATTCGTCCCGGCGATCCGGTCGGAGAAAGTGATTCGTCGTAATGTGGAATGTAGAGGCTGTTTGAACCGATAACGGTCTGCGAAGTAGTCTCCTGCGGCTCAGCCGAATCTCGCAACTTCTCTGAGTCCTGCGGTGATTCGAATTCTGACAGAACCGCGTCGTAGCCTTCGAGCGGGTCGGCGACTGATGACGCATCCCCGGATCCAGCGCCGCTCAAGTCGAACCACAGAATGGCCATCACGGCGAGGACGATCGCGGCGGACACTTCGCGGCGGTTTTCCCGCAGTCGAGTCCAAATTGCGATGAAGGGAATTTTATGCCTTTTCGGTCGTGGAGTTTCTGCATTCTCCGCACCGTCAGACACATGATGTTTCGATTCGGCTTCAGGACTGGCCGCGCTGTTGACTTCTGCGGCTGATGCCTGGTCCGAGGGTGATTCCGTAGTTGATTCGACTTGTGATTCCAGGTTGGCACGATCCATGGCACATTCCCCCCTGTCAAAGTGAGCGAATTGGCCGAACGGTGGCCTTGACCATTTCCGCCGGTTCAGTGTCGCTCAAATTCCATGCACAGGTGCGTTCTGCAAACTGGCGTCAATTCCCCGCCACCAGGTTTGCTTTTCCCCTTGATACGCTGCACCGTGCGCGAGATCCCCTGCCGATTGCATCGGCTGACGGATACGCCGAACTTTATGTTTCTTAGGGTTGTGCCGATTGTTTTGACACTGCCATATGCTGCGTGATTTGGCTATGCTTTCGCTGGCAATCGTCACTCGCCGCGGTGGAGTGCATAAACTGCATGGCTCTCACACGGTTTCAATACAGGAGAACTGAACTTTGGCCAAGAACGTTTTTGGAGATGACCTGCTAGTCTGCTCCGCCGATCCACTGACCGGTTTTTTTCGAACCGGGAAGTGTGAAACCTGCGGTGATGATCAGGGGATGCACACGGTCTGCGCGGTAATGACTTCTGAGTTCCTCAGGTTTTCGAAGAACGCAGGTAATGACCTGTCGACACCGCATCCCGAATATCAGTTTCCGGGACTTAAGGCAGGTGACCGCTGGTGCCTGTGCCTGCCGCGCTGGCTCGAAGCTCTTGATGCAGGAATGGCACCCAAACTGGCGCTGCGCGCAACTCACATTTCTGCCATTGAACACATCTCGATGGAAGTTCTGCTCAAGTATGCCGTCGATGCGGACGGCTACGTCTACGAACCCCCGGACAACGATTGATCGCTGGTTGTCCATCAACATTGGTCATAGGTCATTCGTCATTGGTACTTCGGAGCAAAGCGACGATGAAACGTCCCCGCAGTGGTGGCGGCTGGAAAGCCATTGGATATAGCCTCAAGCTGGCTTCACGCGTCGGCTGGTGGAACATGTGGAAAGCCATGCGTTCCAAAAACACCTGCAAGACCTGCGCGGTGGGCATGGGTGGCCAGCTTGGCGGCATGGTCAACGAAGGCGGCCACTTTCCTGAAGTCTGCAAGAAGTCATTTCAGGCCATGGCGTCCGACATGCAGGGCGCGTTGCGTTCGGAGGTCATTGAAAAGCTGAATCTGAATCAACTGCGTGCGATGACGTCGCGGCAGCTGGAAATGTCGGGCCGAATCAGCGAACCGCTGCATTTGGCGAAAGGCGCGACATCGTACAAAGTGACAACCTGGGACCATGCAATTTCGACACTTGTCGAACGCATGAAAGTCGCCGGGCCACAGAGGAGTTTCTTCTACGCCAGCGGACGAGCTTCGAACGAAGCGGGTTTCCTGTTCCAGATGTTGGCGCGACTCTTTGGCACGAATTACGTCAACAATTGTTCCTACTATTGTCATCAGGCCAGCGGTGTTGGCCTGGGAATGGCGATCGGCACAGGAGCCGGAACGGTTCGCCTCGAAGACCTGCAGCACACGGATCTTTACATCCTGATCGGGGCGAATCCCTCGTCGAATCATCCTCGCTTAATGCGTTCACTCATGGAGATTCGTCGCCGCGGTGGTCGCATCATCGTAGTCAATCCGCTGAAGGAGCTTGGATTGCAGAACTTTCGCGTCCCCAGCGATGTTCGCAGCCTGCTCTTTGGATCGGAGATCGCCAGCCAGTACGTGCAGCCTCACATCGGCGGCGATCTGGCGCTGCTGACGGGCATTGCGAAAGACGTCATTGAACGCGGTGGTCATGATCAGAAATTTGTCGCTGATCACACGGAAGGATTCGACGAATTCCTCTCGCAGGTCCAGGCAACGTCCTGGGATTCGATCATTGATCAAAGCGGCGTGGATCGCGAGACGATCCGCTCCATCGCCGATCAGTATGTTCAGGCGAAGAATGTTGTCATCGGCTGGTGCATGGGCATCACGCATCATCTGCATGGAACCCGCAGCGTCCACGCGATCGCAAATCTGGCATTGCTCCGAGGCATGATCGGACGGGCACATGCGGGCGTCATGCCGATTCGCGGCCACAGCAACGTGCAGGGTCTTGGCACGGTCGGAGTTACTCCGGCGCTAAAACAGAACATGCTGGAACGATTCGAGAAGACGCTGGGAATTACGCCACCGAAGTCACCGGGATTCGATACGATGGCTTGCATGGATGCCGCCCACGATGGCGCGATGGACTTCGCACTGTTGCTCGGCGGAAATCTCTACGGCAGCAATCCAAACGCGAAACGCGCGTTTGAGGCGATGCAAAAACTGAAAACCGTGGTGTACTTTTCGACGACGCTGAACACCGGGCACGCATGGGGG
>JBBQSE010000043.1:0-29577 GCA_038214195.1 Planctomycetales bacterium | reverse complement strand
CGTGAAGAGTTTTCCTTTCACTCCCAATGGCATGCAATTCGGGTGTGTTCGCCCAATACGGCCAGCTACTGCACAGCGAGGAGTAGTCTTCTCACCAGCGTACTGTCCACGTTGGCAAGGCGGACGGCCCAGGACTTACAGGCAAACGCCGCCGACAAATGGAAGTGGAACGGTGGATCCGTGTTTATTGTCGATGGTTCGAGCGTCTCCATACCGGACACGCCAGAGAATCAAAATGTGTATCCCCAACCGCCCAATCAAAAGCCGGGGCTCGGATTTCCGCTCGCCAGAATCGCGGTGTTGCTATCGCTCGCGACCGGCGCTTGTCACGATTTGGCCATCGCACCTTACCAAGGCAAGGGCACTGGGGAAACGAATCTCTTCCGCCGAATGTACGACACTCTCCAGGCCGGCGACGTGGTTCTCGCCGACGCCTTATTCGATGATTACTTCATCGTCTGCGAATTGCGCCAGCGCAATATCGACATCGTGGCTCGCGCTCAGTACGAGCGCGTGGGCAGTCAGACCACCGCCAGTAGACCCCATGGCGATGAAACCCTCGTTTGGCAGCGCCCCAACAAACCGCGCGGAATGACGGGAGAGAAATACCGGACCTACCCCAAAGAACTCGTCATGCGGCAAGTGGCCGTGGACGCCCGCGACAAAAACAATCGCGTCAAACAATTCAAAGTCGTGACGACGATTCTCGACATCTCAATCGACGGGAAGCAGATCGGCGATTTATTTGAATGGCGGTGGGACGGCGAAGAGTATCATCAGTGCCTGAAGACAGGTCTTCAGATTGAGGAGCGTCAGTACGAAACCGGTGATCGTCTTGCACCAGTGATCGGTGTGATCTGCGTCCGGGCAGTGCGGTTGCTTCAACTCCGCGACGTGGCTCGCACGGCTCCTGACACCCCGGCCAGAAATGTGGTGCCTTTGGAGTGGCTGGCAGTGCTGGCACTGGTGCTTCGGAACCCACGACCGCTGAAAACGGTTCGCGATTTCATGCGTGCCCTTGCGAGTCTCGGAGGATTCCTCAGCCGCAAATCCGACGGCGAACCTGGCTGGAAAACGATCTGGCGCGGACTCGAAACTCTTCTCGTCGCGATCCGAGGATACCGCGCCGCTCGCAAAAGATCTGGGTAATGATGAGTCTACCGGAAAGGACTTTCGTAGCGCCGCAAGGCGAACCTGCGCGACGTCGCAATGGCAATTCTCGTTGACTTTGGCCCGACCACACGCACACAGGTCGCGGCAAGCCGCGAAGTCCTGCCCGGCAGGCAGGACCTACTTGTTTCGTACTGTACACCCGCCGCTCCGCCGGCGGGAGAACGCATGTCCCGTCGGCGGAGCGACGGGTGTACGGTACTAATCGTCCATCTGTTCATACAGCGGCAGGTGGCGGTAGTAAATTTCGAGCAGCAGAAGCTTGATCGACGTTGAATAAATTCGACCGCCGCGATGTTCCCATTTGTCGATCGGATTCCAGGTGCCGGCCATGTGGCCGTCTTTGATCTGCGTTTCGACAACCATGTCACGCAAAGCGGCGTTCCATTCCTGCCAATAATTGCCCTGCATGTGATACATCACCTGCGTGCCGTAGTACCAATAGTAGGATGTCGGTCCCTGAGATTTCTCCGGCAACTGAGTCAGCAGAAAGTCGGCTCCCGCGCGCATCGCGGGGTCGTTGCGGCTGGTGCCCAAAAACTGCAGACACAGCAGTCCTTCAGCCGACATCGCGGGTGAGACATTGCGATCAGTGTAGCCGAATTTTCCACCGACCGGCTGGTTGCCTTCGACAGATTTCAGCCAGCGGCGGACGCCTTCCTGAGTGGCGGCAGGCACTGGGAGGCCCGCCATCTCTCCACTCTTCAGTGCCATCACCTGCCAGCCGACAACTGACGTGTCGCCTGCTTCGCCGGGATTGTATCGCCAGCCGCCGGTGTTTTTGTTTTGTGCGTTGATGATGTATTGGAGAGCCCGTTCGGCAGGTTCGCGGAACGCGGGTTCCTGAGTCATGCCGAAAGCTTCGCACAATGCGATCGCAGCAATTCCCTGGCTGTACATCTTCTGTTGGTCGCCGGGACCGAGCAGTTCTCCGTCTGGCTTTTGGTGATCGATCAACCACTGCAAACCCTCGGCGACCACTTTCGCGTACTCGCCTTCTGTGTGCGTGTTTCCAGCAGCCAAAAACGGCAGCAATGCCATGCCGGTGGCGGCTGTGTTGGACGATTCTCCTCCCTGACCAGTGCAGTTTGGATGCTTATCTTTGCAATTCTCAGGGAATCGATTCAGACTCCAGCTTCCGTCAGCGTTTTGATGCTGAGCAAGCCAGACCAGACCGCGATTGACGGCCTTTTCAGTTTCTTCCGTTCCGCCAAACAGCTCGATGTACTGTTTGCGAGTATCACCCTGACGCAGCGTGAACATCGAACGCAGTCCCACACTGTCGGCTGCCAGAGACACGGCCGCGGCCTTAGCCATAGGGCGATCCAGCTGACTGGCGAGGGTGTTGAATGTTGGTGGGGCGTTGTTGCGTTCCAGACTGAGAGCACCGACGACGATTCGTTGCTCCGCTCGACTGGACGGCCCCGTCATTTCTTCGGGCGTGAGCGGTGCCGGGCCGGTTAATTCGGCCCGGTCCACTTCCAGCTTCAGGCCGTTGTCGGTGGATTTGTCCTGCTCGGCGCTGTCACTGGATTCGACTTCGGCCAGCTGTACGTCTTCCGTCTCAATCTGCGCGACGCCAGCGAGTGGATTGCTGATAGACGACGGCGCGGTTTCGCGAGCCGGAACGGGCAACATCTTTGAAGGGTCAGCCGGTCGATTTTCGACAATCGCAATCGGCGCGTTCAGTTCGACAAATGCCTGGGGCTGCCGAGTTTTCATCCGCTCTCCGGAAGTGGCGAATTGAACGGGATCAGGCGTTGTCGCGCTAACCTTGTCCACGTTGGTCAGGAGGACCGGTGCGTCCGTGATTTTTTCAACGGCCTCGACCGGAGCTGCAGGCAAGACGATGGCTTCGGCCAAATCGACGAACTCCGTGTCATTCACAATCGGCGACACTCGCATTTCCAGCGGATTTGACGGCAGCGTGGCCGCTTTTCGTTCCAGACCGATCTCAACGGCCGGGGGAGTCAGATCTGTCGATGACCGCATGCGAATCTTCGGGGCACTGGCAATTCTAATATCGAATTCGACGGGCTGAATTGGCTGCTCCGTGCGCGGCATGTCGATCTGTGTCGCGAATGGTCGTTCGCCCGGTAACTCGACGGGCACCGGAAGCTCGATGGCCGCCATAGCCAACTCGGGAACGGCCTGAGCGATTTGCGGGGTCGGTCGCGTCAGAGTTGGGACGGAATCATTCTTCGGCGTCGACCGTTGCTGTTGCGTTTGCTTCGGTGGGACGAACATCAGGCGTTCGGGCGGTAGTCGGCGTGCGACTTCGAGTGGAATCGTGGGAAGCGGATTGGACGTGCGTTCGGGAACATTGAACGCTTCGGTCTCCTGCCGTATGACTTCCGACTGCGGCACGTCTTCCAGCGACTTTAGGTCCGCGAGCTTTTCATAAGCGGCGCGGCCGTCTTCGTGTGACTGGTGCTGGTTGTCGTCGAACAGTTGCGTTGACGCTTCGGCATCAAATTTTTTCGACGTGATGACTTCTATCACTCGCGGCAGATTCCAGATTGCCAGCAGAAAGAGGAGCACCACGTGAAAGACCAGACTCCCGGCAAAGAACTGAGCGGACGCCGCCGCTTCGGCAAATCTCCGCCGCGCGGCGAAGAAGATTGCAGCCAGCAGCACAGCCAGCAGCGTGAGCAGCAACGCCTGCGGCCAGATCCCGGAAATCGAGTGGAGATTCGATGAGTCCCATGCGGTCTCAAACCGGATTTCTTCGGCACGACTCAACAGCAGTCGCTCGTGTCCGTCGCGGTTGGCCGAGTAGACGAGCGTAAAGCCTTCCGGCGACAGCGCAGGCTCTGTCTCATGGGAGGCCGTATTGATGCCGGGGCCAAGATTTTCTGGCGGTGATGGTATTTCACCGGCGATGTTAGTGCGGTACAGGTCGAGATTCGGATCCTCGCCAGCGCGGACCGTTCGGTCGGATGCAAAATACAGAAACGCACCATTCGGCGAAACAAACGGAGCGCCTTCGTTGCTGTTTGGCCGGTTGATCGCGTCGAGTGCGACGACAGATCGCCACGGCGAATCGATGTCGTTTCGAGCGGCGACGTACAGATCAAAGGTGCTCGATTCCTGGTGACGCAGCGTACCGCTCCATTCATCAGTCGGCGCGACATCCTCGCGGTCGCCGATCGCGCGATTCGATGCGAAGTAGAGCGAACGTCCGTCAGGGGAAATTGCCGGATCGTATTCGTCGGCCGTCGAATTGATCGGTGCGCCGGCGTTGACAGGTTGAGTCCAGTCGCCACCATTCCACAGCGAAACGTAGACATCAAATCCGCCCGCACCGCCCGGTCGGTTTGAATACAAAAACAACTGGCGGCCGTCTGCCGACGGAATTGCGCCGATGTCATCCGAGGATGAATTCAACGACGTCACCGGTTTGGCGGTCTGCCATTCACCATGATCCAGCCGACTACGATAGATGTCGGCCTGCCCGCCCGGCGATCGCAGAGTAAAGTACAAGGCGGTCCCGCCGTCGGCAAAACGAGGAGCAATCAGCGATGCGTCCGACTTGTCTGAGGGCACAACGGATGCGAGTTCAACTGACGGCGTCCACACAATTTGCCGCTGCCGCGGCGTCTCCGCATCGGCCCACCTCACCGGTCCCGCAACGGGAACGACACGCTCACGTGGTTTTGGCGCAACCCAGATGGCAAAGGCCAGCAGCACAACAACCGCCACGGAGACGGCGAATTTTCGGGTGCGCAGAATTTCCAGTCCGGCGTGCGCGGCGGCTAGAGTCTTCGGGTTGTGAATGAACTTTTTCATCGTTCTTCCAATGCCGCGATTCGATAATCCATGCCGACTTCATTGCACAACCCCATCACTCGCACAGCGTGCTTCAGCGCGACCTCGCCGTCGCCGCGGATTAGCGCCGACTGATGGGGGTTTTTCTTGTGGGTTTCGCGAATGACACTGCTGAGCTGACGTTCGTCCATTTCCACCTGAACGATCTTGTACTTTCCGGTTCGCATTACGTTGATGACCAGTTCGGGGGTCATCGACAGCGGTTGCGCCAGAGTGACTTCCGGCAGCACGACTTCCAGTTCGCGCTCTTCCTGATCGTATCGCGTGGCGACGAGAAAAAAGATGAGCAGCAGGAACACGACGTCGATGACCGGTGTCAGATCCGGACCGGCAAAGTCTTCAGTTGGGACGGCGATTTTCATGGGCAGGGAATTCCGATGTGTCTGTAGGATGGGTCTCCAGACCCGTCGAAAATTCGATGGAACGCAAGACGGGCCTGGAGACCCGTCCTACGATTTCACTCGCGATCGTTCACGTCATCCTCATCAGCTTGTCAACATTCGGTTAACGCTCCGCAGTGAAGGAAGCATCGGTAGGTCGTGCCATCACGACACGTTCCTCGACGCGAGCGAAACAGGAAAACGTTTCCGTCAATGCCTCATCAATGATGCGGAAGAATCCCTCGATCTTCGTGTTGAAAAATGAAGCGCACAGAATTGATGGAATCGCAATGGAAAGACCGGCGGCTGTGGTAACCAGAGCCAGGTAAATCCCCTGCGCAAGCATTTCTCCCTTACCAAGACCAGACTGACTGGCGGTTCGGAACGCAATGATCATCCCGACGACGGTTCCAAGCAGTCCGAGCAGTGGTGCAACGCTGCCCGCGACGGTTAACGGTCGAACGCGGCTTCGCAGGGCCGCCATTTCGCGGGCGGCCGCGTCTTCCATTGCCTTTTCGACTTCCGTGAGCGGTCGGCCGGCACGCTGTAAACCAGCCAGCAGTATGGTTGCGGCCGGTGCCTTGTGTCGATCGCAGACGGCCTTCAGATCGGCTGGTGTCGATGTGTTACTTCTCACGACCTGCTTCAACTCACTGACGAACTGATCGGGCACGATTTTGTCGCGCCGCGTGTTGACTGACCGTTCGATTGTGACGGCCACGGCGACGAGCGAAAAGACTCCCAGCGCACCCATAAACAGCAGCCCGATTGCGCCGCTGTCCATCACGAGGGACAACATCGAGTCCTCCGCCTGCGACGGTTCCAGGGCTGCGTCCGGACTGGCTGCAGCCGCGGGCGGTATATCATCGCCATCCGCCACTTCATCACCCGGCGAGAGTGGTACAAACACCGCCAACAGCAGACAGATCGATACGATCACAATGCGATTGTTCCAGGATATCATTCAGTTTGCTCCGAGGGGGCGTTTGGTGGGTTGATGGTTTAGGATCGCTCGAGAAATAACTGTCCGATATGAAGTGAGCGAACCTTAGCGGGATTGTTTGAGCGTGCCGATTTCGTGGGACTGTGCGACGGTTCATGCGACTGTCCCCTCTCCCCCCGCATTCGATTGGCCATAATCAAAACTGTTCCACGGGGGGAGAGGGTTAGGGTGAGGGGGAAACATGAGACTTCATTTTTTGCATTCATGATATTCACACATGGCTGCCCCCTCATCCGGCCTTCGGCCACCTTCTCCCCCCTTGCCAGGGGGAGAAGGGACATTGAAGTCACGGTTTGGGGTTGATTGCTCGTTCTGATTTTTTGCCATTCACATCGCCGCCTTCAAATCCGCCAGCATTTTCTCCGCGTCTTTTGCTCGTTCGTGATTTGGGAATTTCTCAACGACTTCCCGCAGCGAATCTCTCGCCTTGTCCGGCATTTTCAGTTCAATGAAACATCGTGCGGCCTCGAAATGGCCAAGGGCCTGCCATTCGGGATACGGATATCCGAGCGCCGCTTCCAAAAAGTGCTGCCATGCGATGTCGTACTTCTTCTGGGCGAACGCGCATTCTCCCATCATGAAGCGGGCCTTTGCGGCGGATTCTGTGTTCGTTTCCTTCGTTACACGTTCGTACACCGCGCTCGCCTGATCCAGCTGATTTTGATTCTGGAGAGCGAACCCCAGACCGTACAATGCTTCACCGACTTGTTCGAACTGTGGAAACTGCGTCGTGAGCGCCGTGAAGTACTGCTGGCCGAGCGGCCATTGTTTGAGTTCATTTGCGCATGTGCCAGCTCGATAAAGCGCTCGGGCGTGATACTTTTCCGGCTTTGCATCGATCGTCTTTTGATACCACGGCACCGCTTCCTGGTACTTGTTCTGTCGAAACAGGCTTTCGGCAACAATCCAGGTGGCGTCAGTCAGCAGACCTCCCTGTGGATGTTCGGTGATCTGAGCCTGCAGTGTTGTCGCGGCGTCAGCGAAGGCATCGGCTGAGAACTGTGACGAGCCCTGCCGAAACTGAAGCTGTTCTTTCAGTTTGGGATCTTTGACCTTTGTCAGTCCCTGGACACACGCCATGATCGCTTCTGCAAACTGTTTTTCAGTGGCATGATAATCGGCGACGCGAAGCCAGCATTCGGGGGCGAGTTCGCTGTCCGGAAACTTTGTCGCCAGTTGACGAAACGAGTCCACGGATTCCTTAGCCTTGCCCGTTTCCGAATACGCGAAGGCCAATTCGTATAAGACCTTATCAGCGGCGGCGTAGTCGGGTTTCAGCTTTAGCAGTTCATTGGCGACAAGAATCGTCTGGTCGTGCTGTTTCAGTCCGGTATGGCACAGGACGAGCGAGTATTGAGCATCCAGCTTCACGTTTTCGTTTGCCGGATTCAGTTTAAGGAACTCCTGCAAATCAACAACGGCAGCCGGGTAGTTCTTCTGGCGATGCTGGCAAAGTCCGCGCATGTAGAGTCCATCTGCTGCGATGGCTGATTTTGGAAACTGTAACTGCAGGCCATTCAGCTGATTGATCGCTCCGGCATAGTCGGCCTTGTCGAACAGCGTCGATCCGGCACCATAAAGCGCGAGCGGAGCGAATTCACTGGCCGGATATCGGGCCACGACCTGCTGGAATGCCGCCACAGCCGCGTCAAACTTTTTCTGACCGGCCTGAATCTCACCAAGGCGAAACCAGGCACGGTCGCCGTATTCGCTTTTCGGAAACTGCTGGATCAACTGATTAAGTTCCACGATGGCCGCATCCGGCTGATCGGAGTCAACCAACGCTGTTGCTAGCGCCAGCAGCACTTCATCGCCGCGTTCCCAGTCCGCCTTCGCCTGCCGAGCCGCTCGCAGCGCCGCGATGGCTTCCGGTCGTCGTTTCATGGCCGTTTGACTGAGTCCAATCAGAAACTGTGCTTCGGCAACCAGTTCAGGAACTTTCAGACCGGGCACGACTGCGGTCAGAGATGCAATCGCTGGGTCGTACTGTTCATGAGAAAACAAGCAGAAGCCAATCCGCACGCTGGCTCGCGGAGATTGTGGATGGTCAGGAAACTCGGTAATCATGCGGTGGTACAGGGCGTCCGCCGCTGCCAAGTCCGGCGTTGCGCCGACCAGCCGGGACTCGGCCGCCACAAAGATCGCATCTGGCAAAAGTGGATGCGACTTGAACGCCGCGTTGCTCACAAACAGATCGCTCTGCTGCTGTGCCACCACGAGATCGTTGAGCTGCAGCGCGGTCAACGCGGCGCGGTAACGAGCGTCTGCAGCCAGTTCGTCGGTTGCGAATTTGTCGGCAAACTGAGAGTACAGAGTAAACGTTTCGGGCCGTCGTTTTTCGTCTTCGTAGATCGCTTCGATGCGAGTAAAATTTAGATCGGGAAGAAATTCACTCTGCGGCCAGTCGGCAATCGACTGGTCCAGAATCGGGATCGCCGCCGGAGCCTGTTTGAGCTGAATCAGTGTCTTCCCCAGCCACCAGGCCGCTTCGGGGGACTCGGACTTCTTTGCATTCATCACGGCTGTGAACGCATCTTTCGCCTGGGGGAACTGATTCGTCAGAAACCGGCACTTGCCGCCTTCGAGCTGCGCGACGGCAACGTATTCGCTGTCCTTGAACTTTTGCGGCAGAGACTCAAACAGCGCAGCCGCTTCCTGCAATTGATTCTGTTCACGCTTCGAACGTGCCTGATGGAACAATGCGAGGTCCGCCAGCGCGAAATCTTTGACTCCGGCGGCGGTCGCAAATTCCTTTTCGGCTTCGGCGTAGTTTTTAAGTTCCGTGAGTGTGAGGCCCAATCGTAGTCGGCATTCGGCCGCCTTCCGGTCGGTTGGGAACTTTTCCAGGAATGAGCGATACGTCGTCACAGCCTCAGCGTTTTGTCCGACTTCCTGCTGCGTCGTGGCGAGCGCGAACAGTGCCGTTGGCAGCAGAGGATCGGCGGCGTGCTCGGCGATCAATTTTTGATAAAGCGTGATTGCTCCCGGCCGATCACCGGCCTGAAACATGCACTCCGCCTGATAGTACAAGGCCGAAGGAATGTGAGGACTTTGAGCATATTGCGCGGGGACTTTGGCAAATTCCACCGCTGCCGCTTTGAATTCGTCCTGTGTCTTGGACGTCAGGGCTTTGTTGTAGAGAGCCAAGCCGAGATTGAACTGCACAGCGTCGCGTTGTTCGAACGTTGGAAACTGCGTCAGCACCTTCTGAAACGTCGCTGCCGCTTCCGGATTGCCGGATTGCAGCTGGCAAACGCCCAGATGATAGTGGGCGTTCGGAATTCGAGTGTCATTGCCGAACCCTGCAATAAACTGCGTCCAGCGTGCGGCGGCCTGTTCGAACAGCTTCTTTTTCTGGAAGCCCAACGCCACAGCGTATTCGCGAGTGGCCACTGGATCGACAGCGTCCGCCTGTTGCGCGAACAACAATCCGCTGTTGCCTGCACTCTGGGCCACCATGACGCAGATAAGCACGCCAATCGCCAGACGATCGCGTCGGGCACCCGTCATCTCCGTCTCCTTTGAATTTCTTCATTCTGAACTGCGAAACTCGCGGTACGCCGATTCTGGCCTTCAATGATCGTAGTGCGGAATCATCTCGGTATCAATCAACTCAATGGTCGCGGTTTTTCCGCCGCCTTGCGGATCTCGAGAGAATCGACAACGATGTCGAGCCCGAGTAACCTGCCGTCCCAAGACACGCTTCCAGCTTTCCGTTCATGACAAGCTGGAAGCTTATCCCACGGTTTGGCTCTCACCAAATCGGCAGCCGCCGTAATCTCAGGGGTTCCGGCCTATTTCCTGCGTAGTACGTTCTCAGGCGAGATCGCTCACAGCCGAGCGGACAAAACACATGCCATCACGATTGAAATCAAACATCCTTGGCGGCTATCAATTCCTTCCGGCAATTGAACCGTATTCATCCGGCGTGATTGCAGTCCCCGGTCGCGAGATCATTCACGCGACTCTCGATCAACCGCTGCCATGGCGGGAGGGGTTGATCGCGGCGCGGAAACATTTGGAGCAATCCGACGTGGATATCTTTTGTCTCTGCGGCGTGGAACTCCGTTGCCCAGAACCTCATGCGATGAACGGCTTCATCGAGTTCAACAAGCACTATCACGCACTGCTGCAGGAGTGGGATCTGCTGGTCGATGGCGAAAACCCGATCGCACGCACAAACGTGGCTCCGGTTGTCGCACCCCCCGATGAAACCGTGCTCTACGGTTTTTCATACACAGTGCCGAGCGACATCAATCATCTCACATTCGTCGTTGCTGGTGGTGGCGAGCTGCCGCATCGGGAACTGAGCGATCAGCATATCGTTCGCTTTGGCGAAACCAGCGAAGACGCGATGATGGAGAAGGCACGATGCGTCGTTGATATCATGCGGACTCGGTTGAGTCGCCTGGGAGCTGACGACCAACTGCTGTCGGCCATCAGCGTCTACTCCGCTCATCCGATCCATCGTGCTCTGAGCGAGGCGATCATTCCTGGAATCGCGGCTGCGGCACGGGTCGGCGTCCATTGGTTTTATACACGCCCTCCTGTTCGCAATATCGAGTTCGAAATGGATCTACGCGGTGTGCGGCGTGAGCTTGTTTTGGAACTGGGGTAACTGTGCGGTCGCGATCGAAAGTAAAAAAACAAACTGGAACGTGTCGTCGTACTGAAACTTGTTTGAGCGGAATCGTCTGGCCCAAATCCGTAAACTCCGAAGGAGTGACAGAGCACTATTGATGCATTCTTGGCGCGGTATCGTCCAGATCATCGTAGCGGCACACATAGCCTGGCTGCTGGGCTCGGATCGTCTCTTCTTCGAATGCGGCCAAAACTGTCTTTTCGATCTGATCCCGGCAGGTCGCATTGATGGGGTGGGCAATGTCCGCGAACATGCGACTGCGACCGCCGGAATGATCTGCTTCAGGGGCAGGCGGCAGAGGAGCGCCGCAATGGGAACAGTACCGTGCTTGCACTTCGTTTTTCGCAGAACACCGACCGCACTTCTCTGTCAACTTGCGGCTGGGCATGGCGACAAAATGTCCCCGTTGTCCCTGAATAATCTTCAAGTCACGCACAACGAACGCCGCATCCAGTGTGATTGAGCAAAAAGCACGTAACCGGTCATCAACATCGGAAACAAGCTTAATTCGAACCTCAGTGATTTCCACGGGGTTGTGCCTTACAGTCAATCGTACGACGTCGAGAACGGTTTGTTTTGCTCGGCCCAGAGCAAGACACCGTTCGACGCGCGGCTGAGATCTCGGCAACTATGTGTCGGCAGCCGACATCTGTCAACTCATGACAATAGCGTCAGTCCGAGGGATACTCCTCTCTTGATGATGGACAACAGCACAGACCGTGTGGGGATGGTTGTGCAGGTAGAGATGAATAAAATGGCCGCACGGAGTACCATTTCGATTCCGTTCCAAACAAAAATTCGGGCGAAAATGTCTGCCGACAGGGAACTCAAATGCACATCCTGATTCGCGCCGCAACAGTCGATGACGTTACTGTCATCACGGAATACAACTGCCGCCTGGCGATGGAAACTGAAAACCGATATCTCGAACGGCAAACCGTGGCCGCCGGGGTTCGCCAGGGGCTGGAACTCGGCGACGAAGTGCGGTATTTTGTCGCGGAAGACGAGTCTGGTGTCATCGCCCAGATTATGCTGACACGGGAATGGAGCGACTGGCGCAATGGCTGGATGATCTGGCTGCAAAGTGTCTACGTGGCTGCCGACAAGCGAGGACTTGGCGTTTTTAAAATGCTCTTCAACCGCGCCGTAGAACTCACGCGACTGAGTTGCAACGCTGTCGGCGTGCGGCTGTATGTCGAACGCGAAAACGAGGCCGCAACGGCGACGTATCGCAAACTCGGCTTCCGCGACAGCGGATATCTTGTGATGGAAAAGTCGTTCGAGTCCGAGTAGACCAATTGTCTCAATAACCATCCGTCGCCGCATTCGCATCAAAGCGAATCGGCTCCAGTTTCAGCCGCACTCGGCATTCATCCAGCATTGCCTGAGTCGCGCTGGCACCAATCCGCGAGACGCCGATTTCGCGGCATTTCAGCAGACTATCCATGTCCCGCACACCGCCTGCCGCTTTGACCTGAACCTGTGACGCGGAATGTTTTCGCATCAGTCGCAGATCCTCCATCGTTGCGCCTCCGGTTCCATAGCCGGTTGACGTCTTGACCCAGTCCGCATTCAGTTCACTGCAGATTTCGCACAGCCGGATCTTTTGGTCATCGTTGAGATAACAGTTTTCAAAGATGACTTTGACTTTCTGCCCTGCGTCGTGCGTGACATCAATGACGGCCTTGATGTCCTGATGGACATAGTCCCAGTCGCCGCTCAGCACGCGACTGATGTTGCAGACCATGTCGAGTTCTTCTCCGCCGTCGGCCAGCGCCAGTTCGGCTTCTGTGACTTTCGCTGCGGTCAGATGACCGCCATGAGGAAACCCAATCACAGTGCTGGCGGCGACACCACTGCCTTTTAGAATCTCCGCACATCGCCGCAGATAGTGTGGCTGAATGCAGACGCTTCCCGCCTTGAAAACGACCGCCATTCGGCAGCCCACTTCGAAGTCGTCGAACGTCAGCGTTGGCTTCAGCAACGAATGATCGATCATGCGGGAAATGTCTTCGTAGGTGTAGTCCATGTGTCTGGTGGAGTAGTTTCGTGAGATTGTGGGAGATTAGTAGTCCAGCGGACTGATGTTGCAATTCGACCGGCTTGCCAGGCGTTTGCATCGAGCGCGAAGGCGGCATTATGTCAGAGTGGTGGGCATCTGTCACATGTTCGGTCCGCGCCGATGGCTGAGCGGCGTGCAAGTGGATTCTGACGTCGGAGTTCCGGCGAGTCAGTACCTGTTCGCAATTCGGATATTGAGCAAGCCGGTATTGAAGCGAAAAAGGCAGGAAAAACCGCAGGCTAGCGCCCAGTGGTACTCGATTTCACATAGTAGACCTCACTCTCCGAGTGAGGCAGACCACAAGACGCGGCGTTTGCATTCGTCACTCAGAGAGTGACGGCTACTTTAATCTTGGCGCTGGCTTCGCCTGCAACCCAATCTGGGATGTTGAAAGTAGATTCGTTCTGACAGATTGTTGGATGAAGGAAAGGGTCGGGAGTCTTTTTCGGAGAGTATCATGTTGAAAAACGCTGAGGTTTCCGTCCGAAAAAGACTCCCGACCCTCTACTCACACCAACAAAACGACAATATGGGACAGTCGAACTAGCGTCTTACCGCTCTTTAAGTCAACAGCCAGCTGCCCGTGGCTGTTATGCTCGACTGAAGAAGACACGTAGCGAGTTGAGCGAACCGCTAAGGCGTCTCCATCAATGCGGTCTACGGATTCAATGCTGGGTCGGCGACGGGTGCAACCGGCTTCGCCGCATCGACCGTGACACCGCAGTTTCCGCTGGCACAGCCGCCCGCTGACGTTCCGCCGCAACAAGGCGCACACGTTGAACCACAGCACACCGTTTCAGGAATCAGCACGCAGCGAGAGTATGGAACCTGCTTCATCACCTGTTTCGCCACCATGCGAGTGCATGTCGTCTGAACTTCTCGCGGGACAGTCTTGCATACTTTCTGCGTGGTCGTGTATGCAACCTGTTTAGAAACACAGTACGGGACTTGGCGTGTTTTCTGCTCTGTGACCATCTTACAGACAGTGTACGGAATCTCGCGGGTTCTCTGTTCGCTCACCATCTTGCAGACCTGATATGGAATTTGCTGAGTCTTCGTTTCGCATTCCATGCGGCAGACGCGATAAGGAATCTGCTGAACTACTTCTTTGCAAGTCATGCGAGTTACCTGAATTGGAATGGTTTTGACCACAACTTCAGGAACATACCGCGTCACCTGGACCGGGCACTGCTGCCGAACAACCTGAGGCACCATCACAGTGTACGGGCACTGCTGCTGCACAACTTGTGGACACCAAACGCGGCGGCAAACCTGTCGCGGAGGACACTGAGTCATGCACAGCCGTGGACCACAGGGGCCGCAGACGATGCGAGGTATCACAGGGCCGGGAATTGACTGTGTTTGCGTCGTCCATTGGCCTGTCATTCTCTGAACGCAGCGGGTGCGAGTTTCGGGCCGCATGACAGTGTAGCAGCGCTCCTGCTGAATCGTTTCCGTGACACACTTCATCACAGTCTGACGGCATTCCTGCTGAATCGTCTCACAAACGGGCTGTTGAATCGTGTAACGCTGCTCGCGGACTTTGTCTTCCCAGACCGGACGTTGAACCGTGTAATTGCACTCTCGGTAGAGCGTTTCCACCGTCGGACGCTGCACACAGTAGGTTTCCTGACGAACAGCGGTTTCAGTCACCGGACGGCAGACTGTATAGCATTCGTCTCGAAACGCAGTCTCGTTAACTGTGCGGTAGCAGGTCTGCTGCACGTCTTCGGAGACGCTCTCGTATACAGTGCGGCAGGACGTGTATTCCTGGGGCTCATAAACGGTTTCACAAACCGTGCGGTAGCAGGTTTCGGTCGAGGCCCGGTACGCCGTGTAACACGAAGCCGGTGCGCACGCTGCCGTCGGGCAACAATTGTAGGAGGGCACACCACAAAGTCCGGCAAACCCGGATATCGGTGCCGCCAAGAAAGCCGCCAAAGTTAGCAAAATCGTTCGCGTCCGCATGAGTCAGTCTCCAAAGAGATCCAACTGTCTGCACATCCTTTTGCAAACTTCTGGAAGAGAGGCCTCGGCATCATTCCGAGTCGCCAAAGGTTACCCACGCTGATGACAAGACCCCAAGTACTTTCTTCAATCATCAGAGTTTTCCTGACCGAAAGTCCCCGCACTTCCGTCTGGTTAAAGAGAATAGCATGGAACCCGCAGGGGAAATGCGTTAAACGCGACGAATGGGGCGATTGCGTGTTCCAAAACGCAACGTAGCGTTCCAACTCGCAGATTCAGGCTCTCACGAAATTAACGGCCCTTTCAGTGACCGGCAACCGGACTGGAACGAGGCCCATCATCAGCCTGCCCGGTTGCATTCCTCCCAGCGTGCCAGCTTGTTGCGGAGAGTGCGGGCGGTGACACCAAGTTCGGCAGCTGCTTCGGTCTTATTGCCCCGGAAGCGTTTGATTCGAGACAGAATGATCATTCGCTCGATTTCATCCAGAGGCAGCGTCAGAAACTCTGGTGGCAAGTCTTCGTCACCGGCCACCGTGAACTCGGACAGCCCGAAGTCGATCGACTGAATCGACGACGAATCCGCTTCGACGCAGGCGCGATGGACGGTATTTCGCAACTGCCGCACGTTGCCAGGCCAATGGAAGGAAATCAATTGCCCAAGCACTTCCGCCGAGACTGAATCAACGGGGGTTTCGTTTTCCGCACCAAACTGCTTGATGAAATGCTGAACGAGAACGGGAATATCATTCGGTCTTTCGCGAAGGGGAGCAAGTCGCAGCGAAAGGACATCCAGGCGATGAAACAAGTCGGCTCGGAAGCGTTTTTCCGCGACCTCTTTTGCAAGATCTCGATTGGTAGCCGCGATGATTCTCGCATTGACATGCTGAACTTCGGTGCTGCCGACTCGCAGATATTCGCCCTCTTCGAGTACGCGGAGCAACTTCGCCTGAGTGTGCAGCGGGAGTTCGCCGATCTCGTCCAGAAACAAGGTGCCATCTCCGGCGGCGTGCAGAAATCCGTCGTGGCGGCGAGAAGCGCCTGTGAATGCTCCCTGTTCGTGGCCGAAAAGTTCGCTCTCTGCCAGTCCGTCGTGAAACGCGGCGCAGTTGACACGCACGCAGGGGCGACCTGATCGCGTGCTGTGTTCGTGCAGATACTGCGCGAGCAATTCTTTGCCCGTGCCACTTTCGCCCGTGATCAGCACCGTGCCAGACGACATGGCAAAACGCCGGGCACGAGCAAGAACGGAATGCATTGATGATGATTCGAAGATGAACATAGAAATTGATGCGACATTCGTTGGCAAAACGGAGAATGGAATGTTTGGGCTCGTAGGACGGGGCTCCAGGCCCGTCGTGATTTTCATTAGTCTCTTCTGGCCGGGCCTGGAGCCCCGTCCTACGTCAAGCCTGATCTAAACAGTCCTGAGCGATTTTTGATAAGCCGTTTGCATCGTTCGGCGGCGGGTGTCGGTATCAAGCTGTGAAGAAATATCGTTGCGGACGGATTTGAACACTTCCTGAAGCGAGTCGGTGCGATCAATGAGCGTTCTCAACTGTTGTTCATGGCGGGCGAGTGCATTCGCAAGCGTTGCGGACGGCGTGCTCTTCAGCGTCTTGAATTCTGCGTGCGCGGATGCAACTTTCTGCTGCGCCGCGACAACACGATCGAGTGACTTCTGCAACTGAGCGACAAGATCCGGGTCGCCCAGTTCTCGGCGACGCGCGGCGCGTTCCAGTTTTTCAATGAGCTGAACGGCGCTTTCGAACACGGTGCTTTGTTCCTGAATGCAAGTCAGCAAGTGATGTTCCGGCGAGATTTCCGTTGTCGGTGCAGCCAGTCGATTCGTTCTATTGGATGTGTTCGTCATGTTTCGACTCCTTCAGTTTTGACTTGTCAACTGCGGCAGGTTGTGAATCAATCGCGTGCTCCGCCAGGGTCTTTTCCAGAATCCGAATCTGCTCCAGCGTTTCAACCCACCAACGCGCCTGTGTACTAAGCCAGCCAGCTTCCGGCTGATCGGCCAACTTGCGATACAAATTCGAGGCTTCAGCCGGTTTCCCCAGCCTCCGCAAACAATTTGCAGCCTGATACTTGACCCAAAAATGCTGGTGGGATGTCAGCGTTGTGCCCTCAGTCTGCTGGTACATTTCAAGTGCCAGCGGATACTCGCCAACGGCGAAGAGATTGTTAGCCAGCCCAAGACGGTCGATCGGACCTTCAACGACCATATTGTCCAGCAGCGATGCGTTTGGAGATGCCGAAGACTCGAGAGTATGAGAATCGTCAGCCGCCGATGGGGTGACATTGTGTTGGTCAACCGGCACCGCGTGATTCGCTGGTATCGCAGCCTCAGCGTGAACGGAATGCTGCGGCACTAACGGTGGAGCGGGGACGCCCTGCTGCGGAATTGCCTGTTGGCTCGACGTCTCCTGAGAATGCTCCGCCTTCGCGGCCTGACTGGCGCGCAATTGCAGGAGCTGCATTTCCAGCCGAAGATACTTTTGAGCGCGTTCGCGAACGTAAGGATCCGTACTTTTGAGATCTGATTCCAGAGTTCGAGTGAGACCAATGCGCGTATTTACGGTCGGAGGCGGTTCTGAATGATTCGTCGAATGCGTTTCCACGTCATGCTTCGACGAGCCGCCGTCAACTATTGGCAGCATGGTCGGTCCAGGCAGAGTGGCGGACGAATCAGAATTCACAGAGGTCGCAGACCCGTTGATTGATTTTTCACGTTGAGCCCGAATCGCGTCCAGCAACTGTGCTTTGATCGATATCGACGGAGTCAATTTTTCGTCACCATTGCTGACTGTTTCTGGCATCTGCTCGACTGCAGAATCCGTCAACACAGCGCGAATGATTCTGCCTTCCTCCGCCCCGCTTGCGCTCATGAATTGAATTTGGGGGGTAAACGAGGATTTGAGTCCTGTTTTGGCCCAACCGGGTTCATGGCGAGTTGCCGTGCGAGTCCAGACATGTGGCGGCGAAGTGTTATCATTTCGCGTGAAAGGTTTCGGCAAAGGTACTTCAGACCTTGGTTTTGATTCAGGGGACTGAGGGCGTGAAGAGGTGGGTACGAAAATTGGCGGATTGGCGAACACCGCGTGCGGCGCACCCATCGTGGTGATCATGGAGATCATGGCGATGCAGAACAATGGCGATCGCAGACTGGTTTGACGCGGAATAAGCGGCATCATGGTTTGCCCTTCCCGTTCCAGGCAGGGACCGCGAGAGAATTGTCCTTTTGTTCCTGACGGCTTTCATCCGGCAGCATGCCGGCAAAGCAGTAGATCGCTGCCTGGTGGTTCTTCTGCCTCTCATAAGCCTGCCCCATGATTCGCAGGGCGGCGCGTTCCAGTTGCGGCGTGTCGGTGGAATCGATCAGCTGTCGGCAGGTCTGAATCGCTTCGTCCGGACGATTCTGCAACAGCGAAACTTCCGCCGATCGCAGTTTGGCCTGGAGAGCCAACTGGTCGGCTTCGGTGGTCGTCAGCGTCGCGAGCAGCAGTCGTGCTTCTTCGAAATTGTGATCTGCCTGATACCGCGAAGCCATTCGCAGCACGGTGCGGTCGCGCAACCAGGATGGCGGAAGCTTTCGGAGCGCCAGTGAGTAAGCGTCCGTCGCCTGTTCGGTCAGTCCCAATTCATCACAGGCCTCCGCCACCAGCACGCCCCAGTGGCCACCGCAGTATTTTTCCGGCTTGAATTCTGACAGAGCCGCGACAACAGCCCAGCCTTCCCGTTCCCGTCGATCTGCCAGTACAGCTGCACGGAACCGAGCGAGCGCGGAGACAAACGCAGCAGCTTCCCGACCGCGGCCATTGGCAAGTTCGTCGCGTCGTTCCATCAGAACGCTGTTCGCTCCCTGAGGATTTCCGAAGATCAGATACGCGCTTGCAAGCTGCAACGCGGCATAGGGCTCCATTGGCGAATCTTCGCTCAGCGCGACGCCCCGGACCATGTTGGAAATGCACAGCTTGCCCTGATTGTCTTCCAGCAGCAGGCGGCTGGTAAGAACATACGCGGCGATTTTAACGTCTGCCAGGCCGCCAGCCGCATCAATACTTCGCAGAAAAGCTTCCCGCGCTTCATTGCGCTGATTCAATGCCATCAGACACTTGCCGAGGTTGAATGCGGCTTCTGTTTCCACCACCGAACGCGGTACTGTTTCAATCTGAACCTGAAGGAATTGCACGGCGTCAGCCATTTGCTGCTGTTCATACAGCAACGCCGCCAAGGCCAGCCGACTGTGTCCGACTTGTCGGGAGACCGGTCCATTGGTGATTGCAACCCGCAGAATACGCCGGGCGGAATTCAGGCGACACTGACGCAACTCGTCGGCTGACGCCTCGTCACGGTGTATGATGACCACCGCGTCGTTACGCATCTGCCAGCACAAATCATATGGAATGGTCATTCCATCGAGCAGCATGGCCAGGAGGGAGTCATTCACATGAATCTGTTGCGTACGTCCCTCCAGCTGTCGAATGGCCTGAGGCGAGATGTCGCACTTCAGACGACAAGAGCGTACAAGATCGTTCAGCAGCCGCTCAAGGCGTGTCGTTTCGCAACTGAGCAGGACGCTGATTCCATCGGGCGTGTGAATATCTTCATGGAGCACTTCAAATTTGGTCGGCCCGATATTCGCCGGCGTTTCGTGGATGAGCAGTGGGAATTCGCTCAGCAGTCGCGCCGGGTCCGCCGTCCATTCAGGAACAACCAACGACTTGTCGTCCAGCAGATCAATGGTCGTCGTCGGCGATTGCTCCTGCCACAGATCGCGACCGATCAGATGCAGGACTTCATTGCGAACCGTCGGCAGAAATTCCGATTCGTCGAGCAGCACACGCCGCAGCAGATCCGACTGCAGTCCATCGTGGCGCTTGACGGCTGCCAGACAGCGCGCCTCTCCGTAACGCGCAACGCCCGCCCATGCCGGATCGCCCTGCATCGCGGAGACTGTTCTGTATGCTTCCAGAGCGGCCGCCCGACGACCGGCCGCTTCCGCGCACAAGGCCAGGCGTATCAGGATCGCCGCGCCAGGTGCTCCCTGAGACTTCTGGCGGATGGCCTGATAGGCATGCATCGCCTGTACGTAACTTCCACTGGCAAGCTGTTCATCAGCGATCGCCATCAGATTGACAATCTGCTGTGTACTCTTGTCTTCATTGGCAAATGACCGGGCGGGGGCGACTTTGTGATCAAGCGGCGCGTTAGGCAACGCGTTCTCGGTACCGGGCTTTCCTGCAGCATCGGCTGCATCTTCATTTGGAGCGGACGACCAGAGCTGCGGTGGCGTTTCGGACGGTGCCTGCTGATTCGAGAATCCCAAAGCCACTTCACTGAATGGATCCTCGGATGTCTGACTGTTATCAGAGACGCCAGGCGGAACTTCAATGTGCTCGTCCGGCAGGTGTTCCGAAACTGCGTCGCCATCCTGGGATGAAGACATTGCCTGTGCGTCGGACAGTTCTGTATCGGCAGGAAAATTCTTCGTGTCGGTTTGCGGGGAGACGCTGTCCGCTGCGGGATTCTCCTCATGAGTGAAGAGTTTTGCGGGTTGCAGCGACATGGCTCCGAGCGCCCCGAGAATCGCCATTCCGGCCATCAACGGAACCAAAAAGATGGGCCGTGAAATGGCGAATATGCCTGTTTTTTTCGGTAAATCGGACACGTGAACGCCTTTTGCGCGAAACCCGGAGACTCTGCAATCGACACGACCGCTACATCCACATCGTCTGTCAGTCTTGCGAGGTTGAGTCAAAAATTCCGGGCAAGTTCCTGGCCGATCGTTCGATAGTTGAGTCTGACTCAGGTTTCTCAGCGGGAGACAAGGCTATGCAGATTCATCGCATCGACATTCCAGTGCCCAGCGACACATCGACTTCAGCGAGTGCTCCGGGGACGAATCCGACGCATGGACCGGCAACTGCGGCGTCTCGAAAGAACGAAGCCGAGAGGGCTGCAGGCGGCAGTGAGCTGGATAGGCTGACTCGTCAACTTGACGGGATCAGTGACGTCCGGCCCGATGTCGTTGCAGCGGCAAAGTTGAGAGTACAAGGAGGGGATTACCTGACTCGTGCTGCTGCTGAACAAACAGCGGCAGCCATTCTGGACACGGATGTTTAGAAAAGCTTTCTGTATAGAAGTGACACAGTGGAAAAGAGTGTTGCTTCGGTCATTCGGTTCAATTTCGGACCGGCAGCATGTGACTCTTCTTGCTGAAAGCACAGCTGGTTTTTCTACACAACATTTTCGTCGAAGGAATTGATCATGGGATTGTCCATTACTAACAATGTCACGTCGCTGAACGCGCAGCATAATCTGAATCGCGCCAGCATGAACGTCTCAAAGTCCGTTGAGCGTTTGTCATCCGGACTGAAAATCAATCGCGGTGCCGATGGCCCTGCGGCCCTGGTGATTTCAGAGAAGCAGCGTGCCCAAATCGCCGGTCTGAATCAGGCAATCAGTAACTCGGAAAAGGCTGTTTCCGTCGTACAGACAGCTGAAGGCGCTTTGAACGAAATCAACTCATTGCTCGTCAAAGTTCGCAGCCTGGCAGTCGACAGTGCGAACAGCGGTGTCAACGACGCTGACGCTTTGGCTGCAAACCAGGCGGAAATCACGAATGTGCTTGACACGATCGATCGCATTGCCACCAACACCCAGTTCGGTTCAAAGAAACTGCTTGATGGCTCCGCGAGTGCTGCCACAACCGGCGTTGCAACAGATTCCGATGTTTCAAACATCGTAGCGACCGCTGCCACAAAAGGCGGGAGCTACGCGGTGAATGTCACAACCGCTGCTGAAAAAGCAAAAGTGACTGGTGCCGCAGCCGGGGTCTCAGGATCAGCAACGTTGTCAGCCGATGAAACACTGACAGTTACGGGGTCGCTTGGCACCGCAAGCGTCACGCTTGCCAAGGGCCTTGATCAGAGTGGAATTCTGGCCGCAATCAATGCCAAGACAGACCAAACCGGTGTCGTGGCTGAAGTCGATCCATCGGCTTCCACAAAGATTCGTTTCACCAGTTCCAAATACGGTGCTGCGGAATCGATCAGCGTCACGTCCAACACTGCGACAACGGGATTTGGCGCTCCGCAAATCAGTGGGGCCAGCGGTGGAAACCTCGGCGCTGACGAAACATTGACGATCACCGGTGCGGGCGGTACGGCAAGTGTCAACCTGTTGAAAGACGACTCGCTGGCCCTGTCTGTCCAGAAAATCAACGACACCAAGGGGACGACCGGTGTCGAAGCATTCCTTGACCCGGATGACAACACGAAAATTCGCTTCAAGAGTTTGACGCCAGTCGGACCGACGTCATCCATTTCCGTTGTGTCGAACACTGCTGCTACAACTTATGCAGCGTCCGTCACGGCTGGCGCGACCTACACGGCCGCTGCTGAAACACTGACGATTACAGGTTCCCTCGGCGCCGCCGATGTCAATCTGACCGCGCTGGATGACATTGATACCACGATCGCCAAGATCAATAATGAGCAGTACACGACAGGAATCCTGGCTTCAAAGGATGTCGCTGGCACATCGCTGATCTTCACATCAAAGGACTCCGGACTTGCGGCAACAGTGTCGGTCGTCTCCGATGTTGCTGCCAGTGCTTCAGGCGTTGGAACGACCGCACTTACCGATACCGGGAGATCGTCATCGGGCATCGGCACAACCGCATTGGCGACACAGGGGTCGCTGTCCAGCGGTGTCGGCACCACGGCTTTGACCGACGACGGTGTTGACATCGCAGGGACGATTGACGGAGTTGCGGCCACCGGACTCAAGAACACTCTCACAGCGACAACTGGAAATGCCATTGAGTTGTCACTCACCGTGGGCGCTGACACTGATGCGTCATCGACGGTTACGGGGGCTCAGGGAACGGTGACGGTGACCGATAATTCGCTCGTCTTCCAGATTGGTGCCAATCAAAATCAGACTGCGAAGATTGCCATCGCCAACGTGAAGTCGGCTCAGCTGGGAAAAGGAGTTGCCGACAATCAGTTTTCCAGCCTGGGTGAAATTGATGTCACGACCGCAGCGAAGGCCCAGGACTCCCTGGCGATCATCGACGCGGCCATCAGCAACATCACCAATCTGCGAGGTGACCTGGGTGCATTTCAGTCGAACACGCTGGAATCCACTGCCAATAACCTGCGTGTCACTCTGGAGAACACAACGAACGCTGAGTCTGTCATTCGCGACACGGACTTTGCGTCTGAAATTGCCGCCTTCACAAAGGGGCAAGTGCTCGTTCAGGCCGGCACTTCGATGTTGAGCAACGCCAATCAGATTCCTCAGCTTGTGCTGTCACTGCTGCGTTAAACGTCGATTCGAAAGTATTCGAACTCGGAACGGTCCACCAGGATCTGGAATTCCAGATCCCGGTTGGACCGTTTCTCGGTTCACAAATTCTGGATTCGCGGCCACCTGAAGCAGGTCGTTCACTATTCCAGCGACCGTTGAAGCTCATGGGACTCCATCATGCCAATCAATATTAGCGGCCTTGTGTCAGGATTTGACACGACGAATATCATTAAAGGTCTGCAGGACATTCAACAGAAGCAGATTGACCGACTGACGGCGAAGCAAACAGTCCTGCAGGCGCATCAAACTGCGTTTAAGAACGTTGAAACAAAACTATTGAGCCTGCGTCTTGATGTCGGCGTACTTTCCCGAAATGTCGCAAATCCTCTGACTCAGCTTTCTGTCACCGCCAGCAATACAGACGCAATTACTGCTACTGCGGGATCGACGGCAGTTCCCGGCAACTACAGTTTGACTGTCAATTCGACCGCTCAGTCGCATCAGGTGGCGTCGCAGGGATTTGCGGATGCAGATTCGGAAATTTCGCAGGGCACGTTCGAGATCCGACTCGGCTCAGGCGACTTGAAAACAATTACGATCGACAGTAACAATAATACATTGTCCGGTCTGGCTGTCGCGATCAATTCCTCTGGTGCCGGAGTCAGCGCGAGTGTTGTTCAGGATTCCGCTGGAGGTGCCACACCGTTTAAACTGCTGTTGACGGGTACTCAGACGGGGGCTGCCAATCAAATCTCCGTCACCAACAATCTTGCCGCAAGTTCAGGCTCCGTGGTGAAGCCAGAAATCGATTTTCTGAATCCAGTACAAGCCGCGACGGACGCGAGCGTTACTTTGGGTTCCGGCGTCGGAGCCATTTCCGTCAGCAGCACCACAAATAATTTTACAGGCATCGTCGCGGGCGTCACCTTCAATCTGCTGCAGGCAAAATCCGGTGATGTCATTTCACTTACTGTTGCAAAAGATAACACTGCTGCAGACACCGCGGTTCAAAACTTTGTGGATTCCTTCAACGCGGTTCTGCAATACATTGATGACAACTCCACATACGATGCAGCCGCGAATGACGCGGGAGTCTTTCTGGGTGACCAAAACGTGGCGAGAATCCAGCAGACACTGCGCGCAACCATGCAGAATGTTGTGCCCGGAGCGAATCCGCTGGCCAACCGTCTCTCCACAATCGGACTGGCCTTCGGAAACAATGGACAGTTGGTGCTGGATAAGAACAAGCTGCACAATGCCCTCAACGGCGCAATCCCGGGAGTCAAAGCTGATGACGTGAAGAAGATCTTTTCTTTTGGAGCTGTATCCACGAACTCCGGCGTCTCTTTCGTGCTCGGCAATACCAATACGAAGGCGTCATCGACTGGCTACGGTGTCGATATCAGCCAGGCGGCGACGCGAGCCAGTATCACGGGAAGCACTGGCCTTGCCGCTTCAACCGTCATTACATCCGCGAATCAGACGCTGGAACTGAAGCTGGATGGCAAGACGGCCACAGTGAATTTAATCGAGGGCACTTACACGCCGCAGGAGCTTGCGAATCATATTGAATCCGTCATCAGTTCCTCGACGGACCTGCCGGGACGAAAAATCAAAGCCTCACTGTCAGCAGGTGCGTTGCAACTTGCGACGGAGACGTACGGAGCGAGTTCTGATGTGAGGATCGTATCGGGCACCGCGATTTCCGATCTTGGCCTGACAGTCGGCCAGGCGGATGTTGGTCGAGATGTGGCTGGATCTTTCATTGTCGATGGAAAGACGGAAACAGCAGTCGGTCGTGGGCAGTTGCTGACAGGTGATTCGGTCAATGAAAACACCGCAGGCCTGCAACTCCGCGTTACGCTCGCGCCAAATCAGGTTGTGGTCGGAGCCGAAGGGACGGTAACGGTCAGTCGAGGTCTGACTTCGGCACTTGATCAGGAGTTGTCTAAGATGCTGAATAATTCCACTGGCCTGTTAAGTTCCGTGAATACAAGATACGACACTCAATTGAGCACACTGCAGTCTTCAATAGATCGTCAGAAGTCCCTGTTTGACGCGCAGACGGCAAATCTGCAGAAGCAGTTTACGGCACTCGAAACAGCAATCAGTCAGTTGCAGTCCACGAGCAACTATCTGGGCAGCCAGCTGGCAAATCTTCCGGGGTTCGCGTAGTTCAGATCCAAAGCAGTTGAAGCGAAGAAGCCGATTATGAATCCACGCCTCAAATATAAGGCAACGCAGTCACTGGCATGGACGCGAATCGACATGTTGCTGCTGATTTATGATCAGGTGGTGACAGCGCTGAACGAAGGTGCTCGACTGCTGGAAAATAATCAAGCGACCGCGTTGCCTCCGGTGAACCTGAAAGCCATGAATGCGTTGCTGATGATTGCGGATGGGCTGAATCTCGCACACGGTGACCAGCCCGCTCAGGTTTTGCGGCTGGTTGTGTTTTCGCTCGATCAAATCAGGACTCAGTCACCGCAGGCCTGGCGTGCAGCCGCAAATGTGATGAATACGCTTCGCGAAGGCTTTCAGCAAATCCAGGAACAGGCACGGAACGACGAGTACGACGGTCGTATTCCGGCACTCGGTGCTGTTTCGTAAGCGGCAGAAATCGATCTATCCGCAGTAGGACGGGCACTTCTGCCCGTCGTGGTCTGCAGGACTAGGGGGTGTCAGCCTTCGGTTCTTCTTTGGGTTTTTCTTTGCTGTCGTCATCTTCCGCAGCGGGTCGATTCGGTCGTCGTCCTTCGCCACCCCGCTCAGCTGGTCCGCCAGGTCCGCCCTGTCGATTCCGCATTCGAGCCATCCCGGCATTGAGTTCCGCTTTATCAAGGGAACCATCCTTATTGGTATCGAGCTGATCCAGCTGATTTCTCATGAATGGCGGAATCTCGTCGCCGGTCAGCTTGCCGTCTTTATTGACATCCATCAGCATCATCCGATCCACCATCGGTTGGGGATTGCCGCCACCGGTCGGACCGAATCCACCGGGCCCCATTCCCTGAAAGTTCGGACGCAATTCCGAAGCCTCAAGTTTTCCGTCATTGTTCTTGTCGAGGGTTTTGATCGCCGCAACGGCATTTTCAATTTCTTCCGGGGACAATTCGCCGTTCCGGTCCTTGTCCAGTGCTTCCAGCAATGGATTGGGCGTTCGAAATGGACCGCCTCCAAATCCTGGCTGACCAGGACGGGGGCCACCTTCCGGCGGCTGAGCCACTGCCGAGGCCGTGAGCAAAAGTGAAGCAAACAAGGTGGCAATTTTGAGGGGGCGCATGGAAACGTTCCGAACTTTCAGAAGCAGAAAATGTCGCGACTTCCAGGAGTTGTCACAGTCGCCGATGCTCCATTGAACCCTCAGACAGCCGGAAATGACCGCAGCTTTTCAAGATTTCCAATCCGGACAAACAGTTTTGCCTTACGGGAGCACAGGTAGGCAGGTTCATCGTCCGTCCTTCGAAATTCCCCGAAACAATGCTATTCTTCTGACCTCGGCGACCATTTTTTATCCCTTGAGACCTCGCAATGCCGCTTTTTGAAATCGAAACCGAAGCCCATATCATGATCGGGTGGGCCAGCAGCCTGGAACAGGCTGAACATATGGCCCAGAAATACTACCCGGACGAAAAAGTGATCCGTATCACCAAACGCCCCCGCGATATCTGGGTTATTTCAAAGCGGCTGCTGGGTATTGAAGGAAAACTTCGCCCCTGCGACATCGCCCGTGATTGCCTTGCCCGAGCGTCCGGCGACAAGCTGCACGCAATCCGACTCTACATGCTGGACACCGGAGTTGACCTGGTTGACGCTCAAAAAGCCATCGAAGCCAACATGTCGATCGGCTGGTGACGCCTTGTCCCTTCTCCCCTGGCAAGGGGGAGAAGGTGGCCGCAGGCCGGTTGAGGGGGTTGGCCATGTGCAAATGCGATCAATTAAAGTCTCTCAAATCCCCCTCACCCTAACCCTCTCCCCCCGTGGTAAGTTGCAGAATTTGGTTACCGTGTCTGCGGGGGGAGAGGGGACCATCGCAAAAGATATTTCTTCATGAATCTGCTTACCATCGTTCGAGATCGCTTCGCCGTCGCGCTGACAGGCATTGTTTCAGAAGTCGCTCCGGTCCTGGAAATGATCCGGCCGGCTCAGGATCCAAAGTTCGGCGACTTCCAGGCCAACTTCGCGATGTCGCTCTCAAAACAGCTCGGCAAATCGCCGCGTGAGATCGCGCAGCTGGTCGTTGATCGGCTCGACGTTTCAGACATGTGTGAGCCCGCCGAAATCGCCGGTCCGGGATTTATCAATCTTCGGCTGCGCGATGAGTTTCTGGCTCAGCGGGTTTCTGCAATCGCGGGCGATGATCGACTGGGGGTTGCTCCCACGACAACTCCGCGCAAGATCGTGGTGGATTTTTCATCACCCAATGTCGCCAAACCCATGCATGTCGGGCACCTGCGGAGTACTGTGATTGGTGATGCAATCTGCCGGGCACTCCGCTTTGCCGGTCATCACGTGACCAGCGACAATCATATCGGCGATTGGGGCACGCAATTCGGCATGATCATCTACGGCTATCGTCATTTGCGAGACGATGCCGCGTTTGCTGAAGACTCCGTCGCGGAACTCGCGCGGCTGTACAAACTCGTCAACACGCTTTCTGAATACCACAGCACTGTCGCCAAACTGCCGCAACTGCAGGCATCCGCCGCCGAACTCAGGACTCAGGCCACGGCGCTGGAGACTGCGGCTGGAGGTGACGCCAAGGCAAAGAAACAACTGGGCTCCGCGCGAAAACAGTTGGCTGCGGCGGAAGAAGCCGTCAAGGCCGCCAAAGAAACAATCGCCTCCGTGGAAACCCGTCCGAAGCTGTCACAACTCTCGCAGGCCCATCCCGGCATCGCTCGTCTGGCTCGTGATGAAACAGCAAAACTGCACGCTGGCGATGAGGAAAACAATCGGCTGTGGAATGAGTTTTTGCCAGCCTGCCTGGCAGCATTGCACCGTATCTATCAGCGACTGGGCGTTGAATTCGATTTGACGCTGGGGGAAAGTTACTACAACCCGATGCTGGCAGATGTCGTCAGCAGCTTGAAGCAAAAACAGTTGGCGCGTGAAAGTGAGGGAGCGATGTGTGTCTTCATCGAAGGCAACGCCGCTCCGTTCATTATTCAGAAGACCGACGGAGCGTTTACCTATGCCACCACGGATCTGGCCACGATTCAGTATCGCCGCGAAACACTCGAAGCTGACGAAATGCTGTACGTTGTCGATAACCGACAGTCGGAACACTTTCAGCAATTGTTCGCCGCTGCAAAGTTGTGGGGCATAACCGATGCAAAGTTCCAGCACGTCTCCTTCGGCACTGTGATGGGCAAGGATAACAAACCCTACAAGACGCGATCCGGTGACACCGTCGGGCTGGAAAGCTTGATTGACGAAGCCATTACGCGGGCTCGCAAAATCGTCGATGAAAACGACGATCGGCGAGAGACTCCGATGTTGTCAGCCGACGAACGATCGAATGTTTCTGAAATCGTCGGCATCGGCGGCATCAAGTATGCCGACCTGCATCACAGCCGCGACAGCGATTACATCTTCGACTGGGACAAAATGCTCGCCACCACCGGGGACACAGCAACCTACATGCAATATGCATACGCCCGAATCTGCGGCATCTTTCGCAAGCTGCAGATCGATCGCGATTCTCTTGGTTCTGGCGGATCAGGCATATTGCTCACCTGCCCCGAAGAACGCCGCCTCGCGTTTCAGCTGTTAATGTTCGGCACTGCCATTGACGGCATGCTGCAAGACTATCGACCGCATGTACTAACCGGCTGGCTCTTTGATACGGCGGACGCATTCAGCAAGTTTTACGATCGCTGTTCCGTTCAGGACGCAGAATCTGACGAATTGCGGCACAGCCGCCTGATTCTCTGCGACCTGATGGCCCGCGCACTCCGCACCGGTTTGTCGTTGCTCGGGATTCAGGTGGCTGAAGTGATGTGACCTTGATGAAGGAAAGGGTCGGGAGTCTTTTTCGGAGAGTTGCATGGCGAAAAACGCTAACGTTTCCGTCCGAAGAAGACTCCCGACCCTCTGCTCGAACCAATATGGGACAGTCGAACTTTGGCAGAACAGCTATAACGTTGCGAGAAATCAGAACAACGAATTCTGAGTGAATTGAACCGTTGGGTGTTGCGGG
>JBBQSE010000042.1:0-29788 GCA_038214195.1 Planctomycetales bacterium | reverse complement strand
CTCCGTTGTCCCTCTCCCCCCGCCACTCCTGTCCTACTCTCGCGGCGCCCCCCCCAACACTCGGGCAACGCACCCGAAAACATCACGACCGCAAAATCTCCGGCGACTTTATTTCTTTTGTTCTGCGACACGACGAGTGTACTTGCTGATGGCGTCGAGGAAATTTGACGGAAACTGCTGTCGAATAAGTTCTCTGGCCTTCGCTTCGGCCTGTTTATCGACCATCCCCCAACTTCCGTTTTCGGATAGCTCTTTTCTGTCAGCATCACCCTCAGCCGCTGCGCCTTTGATCGCACTCTGAGCCGCTCCCTGCGTCCCTGGCGTATTTTGCTGACCCTGACCCTGGCCACCAGACGACTGCTGCTGTTTCTTCTGCTTCTCCATCTCCTCCAGCAATTTGTCCAGGGCTGCGATAACTTCGTCTTCGCGGTTTTGCACGGGCTCATTGGCGTCGCCCAGATCCAAGCGGCGCTGAACATCGGACATCAGCTTTGCCACCTGCGGCAAACCTTCGGATGCGACGCTAACTTCCTCTTTCATCATCTCCGCGACCGCTCGAAACCGCGATGGGACGTCCAGAGTATTATTGAGCAGCAGCGCGATATCGTCCCCGGCTTCGGCGGGCTTCAGCAACCGCAGGCGGCAAACCGCTCGATAAAAAAACAAACTGGCCGGGTCAACAACGTTTTCCGGATCCAGCGATTCAAGCATCGTGATCGCTTCGTCGTAGAACCGATGCTGCGTCAGCCAGCGGGCGTGATAAAGCGACACATGGTCGCGGAAGAACGCATCAGACCTCGGCCCCTCGAAGTCAAGGACTTTGCGCGTTCCGGTAGAACGACAGGAATCGACAAGCTGCTGAACGGACTTGTCTGCCAGGGCGAACGAGTCGATCAACAGTTCCAGCGTTTGTTCCGCGCTCAGACCTTCCACTTCGGCGCGATTCGACCAGAGTTCCAACACCTGCTTTGACGTCGCTTCATTAGTCCGAGAAAGCGTAAGCCACTGTTCGAGCCGGGCCTTTATCTGTTCCACTGGCATGCGACCGAACGCGGCTATTCCGGCAGTAACTGATTTTCTGCCGCTCGCGTCATCGGCGCGAGTTACCGCAGCTGATGCCATGACACCAGCCTCTGCGATGCAGCACAGCAGACAGAGGCCGGCAAACACCACACGGAAACAGTTCAGATTCTTCATGCTTCAATCTCCCGGCTGCGGCACAGGCTGTTGATTTCGTCCAGCATCGTGAGCGGCAAGGCGCTAGCCGCCGGTTTTTCCCAGTGTTTTTCACACAATCACCGGCGGCTAGCGCCTTGCCGCTCATTAAATCGACAGTACCGCCAAAAAGCTCGCCTGCCCCCTGTATCCTATCGACCCTGACGCGGCGAAGAAATGCCGAAGAAATCCAAAAAGCCCCGGAGTGCATAAACGAGAGACCAAACTAACCCGTCTGAGGAAGGTCCAGCAGGTTCGCAAAACGTTCAAGAACGACAGATTTCAGCCCCTGGAATTCCGGCTGATCGAAACGACCGTCATCGACGAGATCCTGCGCCATGCGGCGGGCAACCTGCAGGATGCTGAGGTCACGCACCGGATCGGCATGTCGCAGAGGCATGGCACCGCTCTGTCGCAGGCCGAGAATATCGCCGGGGCCGCGTAATTCCGCATCTTTTTCCGCCAGCTCGAAGCCATCAGCGGACCGCTCCAGCGCAGTCAGCCGCTCGAGCGCCTCCGCTGCCTCAGTCGTCGACAGCAGGAAACAGTAGCCCTGATAACTGCCGCGACAGATTCGGCCTCGCAACTGATGCAGCTGAGCCAGACCAAACCTGTCAGCCTGCTGGATGATCATGATCGTCGCATTTGGCACATTGACACCGACTTCAATCACCGTTGTTGAAACCAGAACATCAACTTCGTGATTTCGATATTGGTCCATGACTTCATGGCGCTGTTCACGCTCCATCCGCCCATGCAGCAAGGCAACGCGAAGGCCCGACAACTCGGATCGAAGCAGTTGCCGATAAACAGACTCAGCCGCCGCGTCATCATCTTCCGACAAACCTTCGACGCGGGGGCAGACGACATAGGCTTGCCGTCCGTTGGCAATCTGTTGTCTCACGAAGTGCCACATCTTCGCCTGTTCCGGCGTGCTCACGATCTTCGCCGTCACAACTTTCCGCCGTCCAGGCGGAAGATCACGAATAATGGACACATCCAAATCACCGAACTGCGTCAGGCACAGACTGCGGGGAATCGGAGTCGCGGTCATCACCAGCACGTGCGGACTAACATTGATACTGGTAAAACTGGCCCGCTGGCGAACTCCGAAGCGATGCTGTTCATCGATCACGGCGAGGGCCAGGTTGTGAAACTTGACGCTGTCCTGGATCACAGCCTGAGTGCCGATGACCAGCTGCATTTTTCCGGATTCAATGTCTTCCAGCAGTGATCGGCGTTTTGCGGCGGGCAGTCCGCCAATCAGCAGTCCGCGCTGCACTCGACTCTCTGAAAGCAGTTCTTCAAATGTTTCCCAGTGTTGCGTTGCCAGGACTTCCGTCGGGGCCATCAGCACAGCCTGATATCCAGCAGCGACGGCGGACAACATTGCGTAGACGGCAACTGCCGTCTTTCCGGCTCCCACATCCGCCTGCAGCAGACGATGCATCGGAGCTGGGTGTTTCAAATCGTTCACGATTTCCGTTACGGACTGATCCTGGCCTTTTGTGAATCGAAACTCGAAAAGTCTTCGGATACGAGCATCCACTTTCGCCGACACATCGATCGGCCGGGCCTTGAGCGTGCGATTCCAAATGCGACGACGCACCGCCAGTCCCAGTTGAAATTCCAGCAGGTCATCCAGCAGAATTCGGTAGCGCCCATCTTCCCACTGTTTGACGGATTCCGGCATGTGCAGCCAGCGGAGAGCGGTCGGCAGGTCGGGAAGTCGATGCTTCGCGCGAAAAGATTCCGGTACAACATCAGGAACCAGATCCGCAAAGTTTTCCACGGCCGCGCGCGTCATCCGCTGCATGGCGTCCAGCTTGATGCCTTCTGTGAGTGGATAGCGTGGCAAAATGGTGGCGGCAGCTTCGAGATCATCCTCAGGAGCCAGCACGGCAACGCGCGGGCTGTTGAATTCCCAGCGGCCAGCCTTCTTCTGTGGTTTGCCACTGTAAACCAGATGTTCGTTGTCGCGATACTTTTTGAGCATCCATGGCTGATTGAACCACAGTCCGCGTACGTAATGACCATCGCAGTCCAGCAGAATGCCAACCAGTGAACGCCCACCGCTCAACTGTCGCACATCCCGATCCACGACAAGTCCATGCACTGATTGTTCGACATCGGCTTCCAGCTTCGGAACCGTTCGCATGTCGCTGAAGTCATTGACGCCATTCGGAATGTGAAACAACAAGTCGCGGGCTGTGAGAATCCCCAGATTCTTCAGGGGTTCCGCGCGCTGCGGTCCGACTCCGCGCACAAACTGCACGGGTGTCTGCAGGCGTTCCTCCGGGGACTCCGGCCGCCCGCTGGAATTTGAGAATTGAGCATTCGACATGGCACAGGGTCTCATCCATTCCCGAACAGACGACCGCTGTCAGCGAAAATGGAGGTGTGAAGGAACACGGCAGGATATCGGCTGGAGGGAGTTGTGAGAACTCTGCAGCCGTAGCAGAAGTCGTGAGACTTCTGGTCCGAACTCTCACGACTTCGGCTACGTCTCCACGTCAATACGTCCGGTCGCGTTCGGCAAACAGCGTCGATCCCGCGTGAATCGTCAGATTATTCGTAAACCTCGGAGCAATCCAGCCGCACTGACTGGCAGGAATATCGATCGACACGGTCACGCGATCCGCCGCAAGAGTGATCGGCGACGGATTCACAGTCATTGTAAACGTTGATACCCCAAACACACTCAACAAACGCGAAGCTTCCGCATTCGCATCGGCCACAGTCGCCCCGGGCACCATCACATGCCGCGCCGCCTGGTAGGCCGCATTGTGGGCGGCATTTCGTACGAGGCAGATGCGGGAAAATTCGACCCCGGCAAACAGCACCGTCAGAAAAATTGGGAGCACGAGTGAAAACTCGACCAGCGAAACACCATGACGGTTGTCGTGTCGCGAAGCATTGATTCGGCGTCTATTGTTTTTCACGATGGCAAGCCCATTTTTAAACAGTGTGATGTCGCAAGCTTTACTTATCAGCCGCAGAGCGCTAGCTCCCGGTTCTGTGAAAACCGGGAGCTAGCGCTCTGCGGCTGATTTAGGTCACGAAAACGCAAGGATCCCACTACCGAGTCAGCATCGTCGGCAACGTTCTGGCAAGTTCTTCAAATACGCTGATCAACGCAGCACCGCTTGCCGCATGGTAATGCAATCCGCCACCAGCGGCGGCAATGGCGGCGGCCTCGACCTGATCCGCATCGTTACTGAAGCTGATCACGTGAACGATGATGCCATTGTTCTGATACGCGATGGTTGCCTGAGATACCGGATCGGAACCACTATTCTGAATCCCGTCCGTCATGACGATCATTGTCCGTTTGGCAAATGATCGCGATAAAGAACGATCGGTAATCAACCGCGTGCCGGAAGCAATCCCATCACCAATTGCCGTATTTCCACCCATGAAGTTCTTCGTGATGTCGTTGATTCGAGCTTCGATCGCACTGGTCTTGACGGTCAAGGCGACATCTTCACTGGACGTCGTCGAAAAAGTGGCAAGGGCCACCTGTTCATTCAGCGATGTCTGATCGAGAAAATCATTGAACACCTTCACAGCTGCGGCAAGCTCGCGCCATCGCGATCCGTTGTAGGCCTCACCCGCTCCCGCCGGTTTCCACGCCGAGGGATCCGAAGAATATCGATTCATCGAACCGGAGCGATCGATCACCAGGACGATATCTCGATCAAACTGAGTCGATGTCGCCGTGGCACCTGGAGTATATCCGTTCGGCGCGCTTAGAAACGGAATCGGCATTGGCATTTCAGCGAAGCCAAAGTTTTGAGACTTGTTAATCTGAACAGCATTCACCCAGGTTTTCCCGGGGCCGTACCCCAACTGTGACTGTGTCGCGTTTTTCGGCGTAAACACCGCGATGCCTGGTGACGACGAAGCGAGCAGGGCAGATTCGCCAAACAGAATGTCGGCATCGACAAGGGTCAGCACACGCCCGCCGGCTTTGTTCTGCTGAATTGCCTGTTTCGCCCTCGTTCGAGCCTTATCGAGCTTTTGCGTCACCGTAAACTCAGTCCCCGCAGCTCTGGCGGCGGTGTCGGTGGCGATCTGCATTTCCGAATCCACCAGACTCATCCATGCCACGTTGATCGCAAACGCGCCAATCGCGAGAATCAGCGGAATGAGAACCGCGAACATTGGCAGAATGGCTCCGCGCCGCGAGGCCGCAAGTTTTTCTGTGTGTCGTTGGCATCGCTTCATGAGATTCTCGCACAGTACAAAGGTGAATTGCCGCGCCGCCGTCTTTGGCGGAATTCGAATCAGAAGTCTCACGACTTCCGCTACGACTATCGACTAATACTCTTTCATCATTTTGACAGAACTGTTCAGCGTGACACGTCCGAAGAACCAACCTGGAATCAGTGAATTCTTCGCATACGGTGCCTGAACCCGCACGGTGATGTACGCTCCATATTTGGCACTGGACGGCGAAGTTGGCGAGACGCGGATTGTTGCGTTTGTGATTTTTCGATCCGCCAGAATCTGATTTGACCGAGCTGAGACTTCACTCAGAGGAATGCCCTTCACGATCGCCGCCCGCGCGCCTTCGTAGGCTGAAATTGTCAGAGACTGTTTGATGTAGATCAGGTTGCAACTCTCGACAATCCCCACGACGAGCGTCATCAGGACAGGCAGCACAATCGCCATTTCCACAGCGACAACCGCGGAACGCAGATGACGGCGGGAAGCACAGGAAGATTGTTTTCTGAGGGCTTTCATTGCGTTTCTGGCCAGTTGCAAATCACTGTCGAAAGGCAGTTGAACGGGATCGACCTGCCTGATGCAAAACTGTAGGTCAGCAAAAACAACTTGTTGCCTGCAGCTTCATGAGATTCCGGCGTTCACGCAGCCACGTAAACCAAACGCAGCGCCATGTTGCACGCAAGGTTCACCGCATGTTGCAAAAAGTCAACATGTGGCCGAAATGCAACACGTCTGAATCGCTACGTTGCGTTAGCATCGATCGGTCAATAAGTGTCAAATCAGCGGAAAAGCACGACCGATTTTCAGGCCCAACGGGCTGGCGCTATGGCAGCCCAGGGCAACGCCCTGGGAAATAATTCCACGCGATGATTTACAGCCCCAACGGGGCGACACTACGTTTGGGGCTAACCGCGGCGAATCAATTTAGGGCCGACCCGCTGGGGCTTTTCGTGCTTGACAAACAATAACCCAGGGCGTTGCCCTGGGCTGACTTAGGGCTGGCCCGTTGGGCCGAGTCGCAGGCTGAATGACTGGGGGGGCACGCATGCCGTAGTGCCGTAGTGCCGTATCAATCGTGAAAGATATTCGATTTGCGTCTGATTCAATCAGCAAACCTGATTGACCGCTTGATGCTTAGCGAGTTTCATATCCCGCAGCGTCGCGCAGAAGCTCCGCTGCGGATTGCAGCTCCTGGGCAATCCGGTCCGCCAGTGCTGGCGATGCGGACTCACCGGGCATCACCGGCCAGGTGTACGTTTCCACTTCGAGATGCGGCGAATAAGTCAGCGCGGCGACTTTCTTCAGCGCGGCGGCAAGATCCGTCCGCGTCGTCCTCAACGCACCAAGCGATTCCGCGAAGATCGGCACGTGAAAATGAACCCGCCAACTGGTGGCCTGCATGAAATCATCCGGCGGCTGCCGCGCGATATCTTCCAGCGTGAGATCCAGCCGCTGCTCGACGTGGCCATCAGCGAATCGAGCGTACGTCTGATGCAAATAGCGTGGCTCGACAAACTCACGAAGAGCATGACGACCGGCGGCATTTTCCGCCGGGTTCAATAGTTCCACTGCATTCGTGATGTGAACCTTGTTGATGCGAACTCCGCGCGAAACAAACTGCTCGATCGATTCCGTGACCTCCTCGAATTCAACCGCCTGATGACACACATCGAAGCAGAGTCCGACATACTCACGCACAATCGCTTCGCAGCCCAACGCTTCGGCCTGCGAGAACAGACGCTCGAAGACCGGCAATGTCCATTCCGTCGTGCCCGACATCTCACACATCGGTTCGGGCTCAAGACCCAGTCGAATCCTACGTCCGGTCGTTTCAAAAATCTGATGCAGGTACTTTGCCATCCGGATAAGATGGCTGAAACAGACAGCATGAAAATCTGCGTCGTGCGGATTCATGCGTCCGCCGAGCGGAACAGTCGACAAACTTCCTTCACCGCCTTCCGGCAACAGCTGGCTCAAGATCGCAGCGCATTGTTCGGTATAATTCACCCGGTCAGAAGACGCCCAATCCGGCAGATACACCTGCTCCTTGACTCGATCGCTGTGAAAATCGCCAAAGGGAAAGATGTTGAGCGTGTAACAGCATAAGTCATGCTGCCAGAGAGTCTGCGCCAACTGCTCCAGTTGAGCATGATTCTCCGTCAGCTCCCGCACCACACTCGCCGACAGCCAAAGCCCGGCAGCCATCGGAAAACTCAGCTGCCGCTGGACTTCCGCCGAGTACGTGGTCAGTCCGTCAATCACTTCCGCAACGGTTCGTCCCGGATGAACGTTGGTGCAATAACTTAGAGGCAAACGGGAAAGCGACATGAGCAACAGGACCATTCATTTTTCGGCAGGAGGCGGGACACCACGCGAAGATGTTTCATGGCGAGACACCGCGTTTTAACGCATGCACACGATTGTGGCCATCAGTGCCGAAAACGCATTTTTATCCGATCGCAGATTTCGTCACGGATTCGCCGAAATTCCGCCATCTGTTCCTCATCGGAACCAGTTGCGTGAAACGGATCATCAAACGGCCACTGCCAGCGTTCGACGTTGGCAGGAAAGACAGGACAATTCTCGTCCGCCGTCGAGCAGACACCAATCACGACATCCGGCGGAGTTCCCTTTGGGGGCAGAAAATCATTGATGGACTTGCTCACCTGCGTCGAAATATCCACTCCACACTCCGCCATCACAGTCACGGCACGCGGATGCACGTAACCCGCCGGTTTTGCCCCCGCCGAAAGCGCTTCAAACCGACCACCAAACAAATGCCGCAGAAACCCTTCCGCCATTTGACTGCGACAGGAATTGCCTGTGCACAGAAACAAGATACGTCTGCGATCTGACATGAATCCATCACCCGATCTATGAAAGCCAGTTCAATAAAATCTGACGGCAGGAATCGTAGGTAAGGCGAACCGTGGAAACAAATCATGCCGCTCGTTTACCGTACTCGACACTTTCGTCCGCCATTTCTCCTCTCTCCCCCGATCTCGGGGGAGACAGTGGCCGACAGGCCGGATGAGGGGGCATCGAGCGGAGGGATTGTATCGACCAGTCAAATAGAACAACTCACGGCGGAGCGTGAGGAGCACAATGTACACATCACACGCCGTGTGATGGGAAATGCATCGAGAACGGCACATTCTTTACTGTCTCTCAACTTCCACCCCGGGCACCGCATTCACAATCCGGACAACTGTTAAGACACGAATAGCCCGTCAATTGCCACGATTCCATTTGTCAGCGTGTCCAGCAAGTTGATACCTCAACGTGATTTGGACCTACCTTTTTCCAGCTGAATCAATGCGCCAATCGGGGATCGGAGCGGCTCTGATTTTCAACGCAGGTGAACCACCTGGACAATACACCATGGAAGTGTCGCCGTGCAGAACGATACACGCCGCTACATGGCACGGTTGGTCCACTCCATGTACTCCAGGAAACGGCTTCCTTAATAAAACGAAAGATTGTCACTATGCCATCGCGCATGATCCGGAATGCAACCCTTGCTGCGATCGCATCTGCGATGTTTTCTGCAACCCTGTGTTCCGCGAATGAAACTTCAGCCGCGCGTTCGCACAAATCAAACGGCGTGTCTTCTGAGCGGGTTTCGGCTGGCGTTTCACATCAGGAAGTACCGGACGGTGGCGTCGGTCTTCGGATTCCATTGCGTTTGATCTACGGCGGACTCGCCATGATTGGAGCGTGGATTGGTCTTGCTTACAAACGCATGGACGATCGCAGAATGGTGCGTCAAATGTCTCAGGGCAACCCCGACAGCGATGCCGAACGCGATCTGCAGCAGGAGATCTCTCGCCGATTCAAAACCACGGAAACCGTAAATCCCTACTAACTGGACGGCGTCGGGTTAGCACAAAAGGGGGAAGCACAAAAGGCGTCAGGAACCGAATAGGGCTGTGCCTTTTTGCGTTCCGGTGGTGACGATCGTGGCTATTTGACCGCCAGCAGTTCGACAATGAAATGCAGGTCCGCATGTGGCGGCACGGATGGAGGCATGCCTTTGGCTCCATAGCCAAGTTTTGAAGGGATCCAGAGTTCGATCATGCCTCCCGTGCCGATCAGTTGCATGCCTTCGGTCCAGCCGGGGATGACGCCATTCAGAGGAAACGAGATTGGTTCGCCGCGCTTGTAAGAACTGTCGAATTCTCGCCCGCTGTCGAGCCAACCGCGATAGTTGACGGTGACCGAGTTGCTGGCATTCGGCTCCCTGCCGTCCGCACGGCGGAGCACGCGGTACTTCAGTCCCGAGGCCGTTTTCAGAAACTCCAGCGAGGCATCATCGTCCATGACCCCGGTACCGCTCTGAAGTGCGTCTCGATCCGTGTACAGCACCGGGCGCTGCGGCTCGTCAGTATCCAGATGACTTGTATCAGCGGGCGTCGCGGATTTTGGCGAAGCAGAACAGCCAAGAAACGTGCAGAACAGCCCGAACGTGACGCAGCCCAGAGTGACGTGCTTGAAATTCATGTCTGAGTCCATTCAGAACGGGAAAATCACCGCAAAAAGCCGCGAATCCGCTCTGCGGCGGGCGGAATGTAGCGTTTTGGGGTGATCGCGGTAAGCCGAGCTGCGCGATTTTGTTTGTACGTTGGACATTCCTGTCCGACTGTTTCGTACTCAGACGGACAGGAATGTCCATCCTACGGATTCCGAACGCATTCAATTTCCCTGCGTTGCCGATACACTACCCTCCGTTGAACGAAACTCCTGCAAATTGTGCCGAAATACACGATGATGGAAATCCTGCTGAATGGCGAGACGCGTTCCGTCGAAGCGTCATGGACCATTGCCGACCTGCTCGCTGAACTGAAAATCGATAACCGCTTCTGCGCGGTGGAACGAAACTGCGAAGTCGTCCCGCGCGAGCAGCATGCGACATCGTCTTTGCAGCAGGGGGACCGGATTGAAGTCGTGACCCTCGTCGGTGGCGGCTGACCGCGCCGCTCAAGAATTGAAAGTTGTATCTGAAGATGACCGTACTGCCTCCCGACAAACCGCTTGTCCTGGGAACCCACACGCTGAATTCCCGGCTGATCGTGGGGACTGGAAAATATGCTTCGTTCGAACTCATGCAGCAATGCCTGGAAGCCAGTGGTTCGGATGTGATAACAGTCGCCGTCCGTCGGGAGCGACTGATTGATTCGTCCGGTCGCAACATTCTCGAATTCATCGATCTCAGTCGTTACACGATTCTGCCGAACACGGCGGGCTGCTTCAACACCGAAGACGCCATTCGCGTGGCACGGCTGGGACGTGAAATCCTGCGGGGACTTGAAAACCCCGGCGCGGACTGGGTGAAACTGGAAGTGCTCGCTGATACTCGCACACTGCTGCCGGATCCGATCGCCACGGTCGAAGCTTGTGCGAAACTGGTGGACGATGGATTTCAGGTCCTGTGTTACACGTCCGACGATCCTATCACCGCGCGTAGGCTGAAGGCCGCAGGAGCCACCTCCGTGATGCCAGCCGGAAGTCCAATTGGAAGTGGTCAGGGCGTTTTGAACGCCAACAACATTCGCATCTGTCTGGAGTACCTGAAAGAAGACGACCCCGACTATCCGGTCATTATTGACGCGGGTGTCGGCACGGCCAGCGACGTCGCGTTTGCGATGGAACTTGGATGCGATGGAGTACTGCTGAATACGGCAATCGCAAGCGCGCGTGATCCGCTGCGGATGGCCGTCGCGATGAAGCAGGCGTGCGAGGCCGGTCGCAACGCAGTCCTTTCCGGACGCATCCCTCGCAAACTATACGCGACGGCTTCAAGTCCGACCGAAGGCGTGATCAGCCGTCCGCCGGGCTGATGCTTTCATCCAGTTTCGCGTGAACACGCTGGAAGGTTTTGCCCAGGGCGTTGCGAATCGGCGGATGCATCTTCTTCATGTCCGCACATTCCTGTTCGACGGCGGCAAGCAGTTCCGTCGATTCCTGAACCCGACCTGATTCTGCAAGCATACAGGAGTAGTTGGCTCTGACGAGTAGATTGAGATTCTTGTTCTGAGGTCTTGCCATCGCGCGCTGGAATATCACCTCGGACTCGGCAAACTCACGAGCCTCGGACAGATACCATGCCAGATTAGCCAGAATCACGGAGTTGTTGGGCTGCAATTCAAGGCTCCTCCGCAGATGGGGAATGGCGGTTCCGAAGTCCCTGTTTTTTCCATGTGCGATGGCCAGCAAGTTAAGGAGTTCAACGGTTTCACCGTGCTTTGCGATTTCAGCAGTGAGTCCTTCGACGGGATTGTCCGAATTGAGCAGGCCCGCGCAGTATCGCTGATACTGCAAGGCTCGATAAATAATTGCCCCAGCGACCAGCAGATGCAGCCCGGTGAGAATATATAAAAAGTTTGGAATCCTAAAAAACAGCCCGCTCAGCCCGATCGCAACACTTACGCTAATGATGCCCCATCGAAGGCCGGACGTGCTGGCGACGAGCAGATATGTATGCAGAATGAGTATGAGAAAACAGCAGGCAAACAATAACGGACTGTTGTCGTTTCCATGCGAACGATTTGCCGCTTCGCTAAACAGAAACAGGATACCGACGAGGTAGATGATGTGATAAAACCGAACCTTGATGTGTCGGTGTACGCTCTGTATCGGCGGGTCCACATCGGCGTTTGGATCGGTTGGTGCCGCGTAAGGGTTGCTGATCATGACTCGTCGGCGATCACAGAATCCCGGATCGACTGCAGCTCCTGCATTTCCTCAGGAGTCAGTTGACCAAACGTGACGAGCGGCATGAGTTGTGTGGTCACTTCGCCCTTCTTGTTTTTGACCAGTCGCACATTATTGATCGTAACGTAACTGGAATCTTCGCAAGTGGGACAGCGCCAAACGTCGAGTTTCAGAGAACGGTCCTTGTCGCCCAAACACGTCTCCAGGTCGAAAAGTTCTGACAGATCGCCATCTTTGATTTGCTGCATAACGACAGTGTCTTCGGCGGGACAACGGAAGCGGCAGAATGCTTCGACGCGCTTTGTCCACTGGTCACAGGTTTCGCAAAACGGCAGTGCTCCGACGATTCCCCGCGATACGAGGAAGCTGGTCACGAGCACGGCACCTGCTTCCGCCAGCCAGCAAATCAACAGAAAGATTCCGGAGACAGGCTGATCATTTTTTCCCATCGTCCAAAACCCGTTTGTGTAAAATTCGCTGACGTATTGTACCAGCAGGATCGGGTTCAACAGCAGGGGCATATCCGCAGCACCAAACCGCGCCTTCGCATCGAAGACCCACGCCGCCCACAGTGCTGCAGTCGCCCCGATGAGCGAGAAGAACGGAACGATCGCTCCATTTCGAACCTTGCCAAACCGGGCACACATTCCCGCGACGCCCCCGATCGCTCCGCCCAGCCCTGCGGTTGCCAGCAAGTTCAACTGCACGATCGGAATCCAGACCAGCAGGAACGCATACGCGATACCAAGCGGAATCGCACCCATAATGGTGACCAGCATGGCAAGCATCAATCCGGCGATCGGTGCCTGACCTGAATGGCGATAAGGTTCAGGATTCATATCGGGATGCCTTTTGCGGAGTTGCGTGGGAGAAGCTGCCAAAGCTGGAAGTCCGCCAACGGACTTCACAGATGATATTGTCGGCCGGGTGTAAATCGATTCGAACACTATCATCGCGAAAGCAGCAAATCAACCCGCAGGACTGACCTCGTCAGGCAAATCAATCTGGATCAAAACTGAATCCTGAGCCGCTGCGCTTCACGCAGCAGTTTGGATCGAATAAAGACCGTGTCCTGCACATTTTTGTCTGCGCTGACGATGTGGACTTCCAGTTTGACAATTCCATCCTGCACTGGAAGAAAGCCCCGCAATGGTCCGGGAATGAGTTTCTGATAGCCGTCACTTCCCACAACGACGCCTTCCAGGTCCGCGACTGAATATTTTTCCGTTCCATCGGGAAGACGAATCTGAATAACAATTCGATAGGGCTCACCTGGATCGGGATTCTCTGGTTCCGTCCACACTGCGAAACTGCCAGCCGCCACTGCGTGTCGAGGAACAACCATCGGCGCTTGTTTTGCTTTGAGTTTTTCTTTTTCCATCGGCCTGGCCGGGACTGAGGTCGCCTGCGAATCGATGGCCAGCGCCAGGAGAGCGTCCGGCATTTTCTGCAATGGGACTTCGTCGAGTGCTGGTGACTGAACAGAGATCGGCAGTGTTTCAGTGTTCAATACTTCACTTCGTGTGGATGGTACTTCCGTGGAAGGTATTTCGAATGCGACATCGGCATATTCCAGCAGGTCATCACTGTCTGGCTCGACCTCACTAAAGACAGCGTCAAGCGTGACAGGGGTGAACTCTTCAGGATCTGAATAGAACAAGGCGGCCATACACAGGACTGCCATCCAGTGAGCCCAGAACGCGACAAAGTATGTCATCAAACGAGACTTCGTCGCGTGTTCCTGAAACCATTCGCCATACGATGGGTGCGGGGATGCGGTTGGCTCGGTAAACGCCAGGTTGATGTCGCCAGAGGGCGGTTCACTCTGCGGCGTTCCATTCGAATTGGCGGACAAAGGCACACTGCGTTCATTTTCGGCGGAGGTCCGTCGGTGAGGTATCACACACTGGTCGGAGTTTTCGCCAGTCGGTTTTAGACTACTTGACGGCAGAACGGAACAGTCGAATTGATGGTCGGATGCTGTCATGATTTGGGACTCAGACTTTGTACTTAGTTGCGGATGAAGTCGAAATCTCTTGACCGTCGAACTCCGGCCGGAATTTCTTTGAACTGTTTGGCGATTCGAAAGCGTCGAACCTCATCAGGAGAATCCAAAAACACGAACACCATGTGATACATCGTGCCTCGAATCGAGTATTCATTCCCGAAGTTGACTCGCGCCGCAAACGCATTGCCCTGAATTCCCACGACCTGCTGCACCCACCACACATCGTCGGGCAAGTCGGACTTGATCAATGCGATGGGCCAGCCTTTGGCTCGAGTCATCGCGACAACATTTTCGATTCTGCCTACGGGGTTTCCTTCCGCTGGAGTCTGAAGCGCCACTTCCTCCAGCAGTTTGATTGTTTCCGGTCCCTCACCGATGTTCAAAATACCCGCCACATTGGGGGTAACAACCGTGACCGGGTTCGATGTTGAAGGCTGATTGTCGTTCTCCGAAACATCGTCTTTCGCTTTGCGATTCCGATCTTTTCGATTTTTCGATGCTGTCGCGTTACTGGAGACAACTTCCGGAAGTAACGGGGCCTGCGCCAACGGGTCGGAGACCTGTGGCTGAGCGGCAAGTGCCAAATGGCCCGTCGCTGCGTAATACGACTTGTCGACATCGGGGCGACGCGGCATTTCCAGGTTTTCCCGTTCCGCTGCCTGGGCGGCGATTTCAACCTGAGTCAGTTCGGTCTCGACGAGAAACGCCGGATTCCCCGCAGTCGGTATATCGACACCAGCCGTGATGTTGATTGCTGCCGATGATGCAACAGGAGTTGGCACATCATCCGTGGTTTTTTTGCCTCCGACTGCCGGAATGGCCACCACAGATCTCATATCAGGCAAGGCGAGTTCTGGTAGAGACATCTTCGGTACTGACTGCCGCGAACCTGGCTGATGACCGGGGATCTTGGCTGCAGCACGGCTGTGCTGGTCAACAGCGGCCAGCGGTACATCTCGCAAACTGCCGGGCGTTTTTATCGACGTCGCTTCCGCAACTCGGATTGGACTCATTGCCCGGTTGTCCGCAGTATCGGGGTTGCTCCAATCTTCCTTAGGACCGGAGTCCGCTCGATTTCGGGAGTCCAGTCCGAGCCACAACAGCAGAAGTGGCAGCAGAGTGAGGACCAGAGCTCCCAGCGCAGTGACAAGGGGATAGTGTTTTCGTTTCATCTCTGGTGAGACCTCCTGAATGATGGTGCAAAAGCGTAAGGCACGACTCGCTTGAAGATATCCGTAGAACATGAGTTAAACGTGCGGCAGTTGTGATCTGATGCGGGTTTTTAATGAGCTGGAGTCGAACACACCGATCACCAGGACGTTGCCGAATGCGGAACGCAAGTGATTTGCGAAGACTCTTACGGCGAAAGCGGCAACCATCCTGAATCGCGTGGCGCTGCCGACAAAGTCGCGCGCCTTGCCGGCAGCGTGCATGATCATCGCGATATTGAGCAGAACCGCTGCGACAGGACGTGGAATTGCATCAGTAACATCGCCAGTAGGGCGCGCCAGGCGAGTTATTCTCCCCTGGATGCGGTTTTACAAAAATTCCTGGCAGGTTTTTCTGCCCGTTTCCCAGACGCAACATATGTTTCCAACGAGACTCGTTTGTTGCCCGGCAAACTTGACCTCATTTTTCAAAAACTCAACAATTTTCTGAAAGACCGGGAAGTCCGAAACTGGCCATGGACAAACTCGCATGAACTCATCAGACACAAAAATCACTTCAGAATCCGATGGCCAGGCGGCCATCGACCAACTGGCACGAGGAGCATTCCGATTCGCCAGCCAAAGAAATCCTCAGACCCAGTCTGCGGTGAATGCCGCCGCCGCTCCGCAGCCCCCGAAAACGCGCCCACGCGGTCGAATCCTGCTTGTCGTGTTGTTGCTGCTGGCCTGCAGCGGAGGTATCGCAACAGTGTGGGATTCATTGCTGCGTTATCGGGCATACGGAGTCATCACGGGGCGAATCATCGAAGTGAGTGTTCCCGTCGATGGCATCCTGACGTCAGTCCACGTCAGTGAAGGCGACGTTGTTCGCCAGGATACACGACTGGCGAAAGTCAATGACCTTGAATTTGAACAGCAGCTGGAACGAGTCTGTGATGAACTGCGGATTTCTGAGGCGACCCTGCGGGCCGAGATGGCGAAGATTCAGTGGCAGACGCATGTTGAGGAAACAGAAATGACCCGGTCAATTGCTGAATTGTTCGAAACTGCCGGCCGGATGCACGAGGAACATGGTTCTCTTGATGTGCTGCGCTACCGGCTTGAACAGGCAAAGCAGTTGAATGAGAAACGGGCTGTTTCCGCATTGGAACTGGATACCTACACAATTCAGGTGGACGCCAAGAAGGAACAGCTCGATTCAATCCAGCAGGCGATCGTTGTGCTCAAAGAGCGGGCGCAACGGGCCGCAGCGTCGCCTCGCCCAGGCGCTGAACAACTACAGCCGATGATCGCCAAGTCAGAAATGCTGCTGCACGAGATTGATCGACTGCGGCAACGCATCGCTCAGGGTGATCTCCATGCACCAGTGAATGGTACGATCCTGCGACGACATCATCCGGCGGGTGAGTGTGTTACGTCATCCCAGCCGCTGTTTTCGATTTTGGAGGAATCGTCCCTGGAGATCGAGATGTATCTGCCGCAAAGCATGTCTGGTGTCTACAAGGTCGGCGATGCCATCGACGTGAAAATCGATCCCATTGAGGAACTGGTCACCTGTGAGGTCATCGCGATTGGAGCTGAGCACCGTCGTCCTCCGGAGAATATTGAAGTCTTCTATCGGTCCAATATTCGCCTGCTTCCAATTCGGCTGAAGCCGACTGGCAAATTCTCAACGGAGAAACGACTGTCCGTTGGCTCTGTCGCGAAGCTGCCATACACCGGAAATATTCTCTGAGCCACACCCAGGGCTTAACGTACCACAACTTCGAAAACAAACAACAAACGGGCGCACTTCAATGCATACGAGAACCGTTCTGGTTATTGATAACGAAAGATCATCACTCGATATTATCGAGTCTGTTTTGCAGCAGGCGGAGATTTCTGTTCGGCGTTGCAATAATTCGACAGAAGGATGGGACGTTGTTCGGACCAATCCCGAAATCACCAGCCTGGTGATACGGATGCAGTCTAATGGCATTGATGGCTGTCAGCTGACGCATCGGATTCGTCAGGTAAAATCACACGATCTGTTTCCCGTCCTCATGATTGTGTCAGAAGCTCAGCTTGAAGTTGCTGAGTCTGCCATTGACGCTGGGGCGACAGATGTGCTGGTTGATCCGTTTGAAGCCCGCGAGTTCCGAATGCGGATGAACATTCGCCCAGCATCGCACCGCCTTCGAGTTGATGCGGCTCATCCGTCAGCCACATCAGACAATCAGAATGAAAAATTCCTGCAGGGGACGAACATGGACAACCAACAGTCTCTGAATTCGGTTAAGAATGTGATTCCCGTGTTTGATCCGGTCAGCCTGCGATTCGCCTACGGTGCCTCGACAGAACAGCTTGACGCATGGAAGTGTGATCAATCGGTTTCCAAACGGACTCTTGACAAAATCATGGTGTGTCCATGCTGCGAAAGCCTTCCCTCGTTTCGCTATGGCTGCGGAGCATGTGGAAGCTCGGCGACAAGACCCGAATCGCTGATTCACCACTATGCCTGCGCACATGTCGCCGAAGAAGCCGCTTTTCGCGTGGGCAATTCCATTCAGTGTCCAAAGTGTCGCAGGTCAGAACTGGTTGCCGGTTCCGACTTTGAAGTGGTTGCCGGCGGTCATGAGTGTCTGGACTGTCACGCGAAGATCAGCGAGCCTGAACTGATCGGTCATTGCCTGGCGTGTCAGCACCGATTTTTGGCAACGGACGCTATGGTCCAGCAGCTGATGGCATTCCGCATCACGCAGTCCTATCCGTCCTCGACGCGGGTTGGGGGACAAATGCGGGCCGTCCAACGACACCAAATGAGTCAGGAAGTTGGTGTGACCTGACCAAATCTCCTTGTGCAGGTCGCTCATTGACCTTCGGAGAATTCGCTTTGCTGGTCTGTTTTCGATTCGTCACCCGCAAATCCGTTACGCAGGCAGCCGCGTTAGGTTTGGCATGCCTCGAAATTCATCACAGGTCGTTCCATGATCCATCAGGATGTGAAAATCGTCACGAATCCAGCCAGGGAGCCTGCGGTCTGCAGTATCAAGGCCTCGACCCTGCTTTCAGACTTCGCTGTTGATTTCCGGGATTCCACGCAAGTCTACTTTCTTGTTGAAGGCGACCATGGGGCTCCTGTGGGAGTTGTTGATCTGCATGAGATTCGTACGCGATTGAACAGCCCCAGTCTGAGTGAAAGGCGGCGATGGCAGAGTTTGCCGGTCGAAGCCGCTCTCAATGGAAGATTCAGCTCACGGCCATCCTCGCCCGGTGTTCCTGTTTCCCGAGATTCATCGGGGCTTCAGAATTGCACGGCAATATCGCGGGATGAAAAACTTGTGGCCCTTGTCACTCCTGATGACTTGCTGGTCAGCTGGCGTTCAGTCGAACAAATGGTCCGTGAGTCTCAATGCGATCATGTCACCGGTTTGCCCGTACGATCTTCTTTTGACAGCTTTTTAAAAGCTGAATGCGTTCGAGCCCGTCGCGATGAACACTCGGTGGGAGTCATCCTGATCGATGTGGATCGCTTCAAGGAGATCAACGATAATTTTGGCCATGCAGGCGGAGATGCAGTACTAAGAGCCATTGGCGGAAACTTGCGGTCCAGCCTTCAGTCGTACGACTTGGTCACTCGCTATGGTGGTGATGAGTTCGCAGTCCTCTGCTGTGGTTGTTTTCCCGGAGAAATCGACTCCACAATTGAGCGGATTCGGATTGGAATGCACAAGCGTCAATCCTTTGCCTCCATTCCCTGCGGCATGCCCACTCTGTCAATCGGCGCTTGTGTTGTTCATGATATGGATCAGATTGAGTGCCCGAATCAGATCATTGAATCCGCAGATGAATGCCTCTACCTTGCCAAACACGATGGGCGCAATCGGTCGTTCTCCACTGAAATTGGTGTGGAAAGTCTCGCAGTATGTTAGTCACATGGATGAACTGGGTAATCAGCCTGAGAACTGATGAAATCCTGATGGTGCTCGGCGTGCTGCTGCTTGTCGATGCACCTCGATATGCCTACAGCGCCGTCCTGATGGCTTTGTGGGATGCGGCCAGGAGTGTGTGGACGAGGCGATTGCCAGGCCCTGAGACCGGAGTTTATGGGTATTGTCCGCCCGTCAGCGTGATTATTGCCGGCTACAACGAAGCCGATACAATCGCCCAGACAATGGAGTCGGTGTGGAATCGCTATCCCTGTGCACAGATGATCGTTGTGGATGATGGCTCGAATGACGGGATGACTGCCGCCGCGAAAAAGTTTGCCGCAGGGCGTCCCGGAATTCTGGTGATTCGCCGCGATCGCCGAGGCGGCAAATCGTCGGCCCTTAACATTGGACTGCACTATGCCACGTCTGAGATCATTGTCACCGTGGATGCGGACTCACGGCTCAGCGAAAATGCAATTTATGAACTGTTGCAGCCGTTGCAAAATCCCAAAGTGGCGGCTGTCTCCGCAACGGTGCTTGCCTGGAATCCGCTGGACAGCCTGGCTGCATTCCTGCAGGCGTATGAGTACCGCCAAACAATCTTTATCAGCCGTTTGTCGCGCGGACGCACGGGAATGCTGGGAATTGTGTCCGGTGCGTTTGGCGCGTTTCGCACTAGCGTACTCCGGCAACTGGGCGGCTGGGATGTTGGTCCGGGCGAAGACGGTGATCTGATCCTGCGCATTCGCAAGGCAGGCTACAGCATTGGGGTCGCGCCCTACGCAAATTGTTTTACCAACGTTCCAAAATCGTGGGTTCGTTTGTTCTGGCAGCGATGTCGCTGGGACAGGACCGTGATCACTTTCGAATGCCGAAAACACGAAGAAATGGGCTTGCCATGGAAGGCGAATTTCCGCTGGTCAAACATCTTTCTGATTCTGGAACGATGGCTCTTCAACGTCGTGTGCGTGTACACATTCTGGCTCTACGGCATCTGGGTGCTGACCGTCTATCAGGGCGGCGCTCTAAATCTCCTGGCTTTGCTGTACTGCTGTGGACTGTGTGTTGAGTTGCTGCAGATGCTTGTGCTCTTATTCTATTCAGACCGAATAAAACACGATCTGCTTTTGTGTCTGGCACTGCCGTTGTATCCTTTCTATCAGGTTTTCATGAAAGTTGTGGATATCTTCGCGCTGACCAGAGAAATTTTCTTTCACGACTCCGGTGAAGACAATTTCGTTCCCCTGCATGTTCGCAAAGCGACTTGGCGCTGGTAACCGACGAAAGCGATCATTGGTTTTTTTGTCACTTTGCCGTACTCGAATGATCAATGCCAATCAAAACCTGCTTTTTCGACATGGGAAATGTGCTTGTTCATTTTTCGCATGAGAAGATGTGCCGTAACATCGCCGCCGTCTGCGGCTGGACGGACGTGCGAACAAAGACGTTTCTGATGGACGAAGGACGACAGTGGAAGCTGGAACGCGGTGAGATTTCCGAGGAGCAGTTTCATGCCGAATTCTGCGAGGCGGCAGGGAAGACTTTGAATTTTGATGACCTGCGTCATGCCGCCGCTGATATTTTCTGGCTTAACGAATCCATCGTTCCCGTGCTGCATCAGTTGAAGTCCGCCGGAATGCGGCTGGTACTATTGTCGAACACGAGCGTAACCCACCTGCGATTCATCGAACGCAATTTCACGGTGCTGGAACTGATGGATCATCGCGTTACCTCCTTCGAGGTCGGAGCACTCAAACCTGAAGATCACATTTACGAAGTCGCGCTGTCAAAGGCTGCCTGTGACCCAGAAGAATGCTTCTACACGGACGATATCGAGGCCTACATTCGGAAAGCGGAGTCCTTTGGTATTCATGCCCGTCTCTACACCACAACCGAGTTTCTGCTCAGGGAATTGCGGGATTTGAAGGTGATTGAATAGGGTCGGTTTGTACTGAAATTGAAAATCTGGCATCGAAAAGCCTCCGAATCCGCTTCCGGACGGATGTGCAATTGATTGCGAACCGCTGTTCCCCAATACTGCGGAATCAACGGAGATTTTCTGCCACGGCAACCTACCCACAGGCATAGAGCCATGAATCCGACCGCCTCACCAAAGGCAATGCGTCCACTTCAGGACGTCAACATCATCGAAACCAGCCCGCTGATTCCCCCGATTGAGTTGAAGCGGGAGTTTCCTGTTTCTGCGGTGCTGTCGGATCATGTCTGCCAGTCGCGATCGATCGTGGAAGACATTCTGACCGGCAATGACCATCGTGTCATTGCGATCGTGGGGCCGTGTTCGATCCACAATACCGAGATGGCGCTGGAGTACGCCCGCAAATTGAAAACTCTTGCCGATGAGGTCAGTGATCGGATCTTCGTTGTCATGCGTGTCTATTTCGAAAAACCCCGCACGACAGTCGGATGGAAGGGGCTGATCAACGATCCGCATATGGACGACACGTTTGATATCGCGACGGGCCTGCGCAAGGCGCGCCAGATACTTCTGGATATCAATGAGGTCGGTCTGCCAGCCGCCACCGAAATGCTGGAACCGATCACGCCGCAGTACATTGCGGATTTGATTACGCTGGCATCCATCGGCGCGCGGACTACAGAATCGCCGACCCATCGGCAGATGGCGAGCGGGCTTTCAATGCCGGTCGGTTTCAAGAACAGCACCGAAGGCAGTCTGGAAGTGGCGATCAATGCCATGAAGGCCGGTCGGGCTCAGCATCGCTTTCTGGGGATCGACAATGACGGCAAAACGTGTGTCATGACGACTCGAGGCAACGAACTGGGGCATCTGATTTTGCGCGGCGGGCGCAGCGGTCCAAACTATGATGCCAACAGCATTGCGGAAGCCAGTCGATTGCTGAGCGATTCCAAACTGCCGCCGCGACTGGTGGTCGATTGCAGTCACGCAAATTCCAGCAAGGATTATCGTCGCCAGTCAATCGTCTGGAATGAAGTGATTCAACAGCGGGCAGACGGCAACGATGCGATCGTGGGTTTAATGCTGGAGAGCAATCTTGTCGAAGGTCAGCAGTCACTCGGTGACGATCCATCAACACTCCAGTACGGCGTGAGCATCACTGATGGCTGCATCAGTCTGGAACAAACTGCGGAACTTCTCCGATCTGCCAAAGCGATGCTTTCCTGATGTCGGGCAGTCACAGCAATCGTGAGCGGCAAGGCGCTAGCCGCCGGTTTTTTTCAATGTTGTTTTATTCTTTGAGCGGCGAGATCTGATGCGTTTCCGGCGAGCGGGGGACGTCAGTCCCCTGATTAGGCGATCTGCAGAAAAGGAAATACCTTCGCCGAGCCTGTAAGCCAGGCGGCCGATTGCCATTGGCCATGCTAACGGATGCAGATCTGAGGACAGATCTGCCTACGTAGCCCGATCTGTCTCAGGTCGGATTCCTTCGGCGGGGTCACATCTTTGGTAAACTCGTTTCTCCCGCTAAATAATTCAACAGACCGCGAGGCCATGTGGTCGAGCCTCGGACAATCCAACTATGAGCCCCACATTACAAACATGGCTCGATCACTGGAATTCCCATCGCGGCCAGGAGCGAGCATTTCGAGTTCGCTGGTTGCTGAATCCGGATCAATCGCCTCTGGAAAACGTCGAGATCGTCGAACAGAACGGAGTGATCACGGAGATTCGCTGCCTGTCGGCATCGTCGGATAACATTCTTCCCGTGGTTGTCACGCCGACGTTTGTCAACGCTCATACGCATCTGGAGTTTTCCGCTCTTAGTCAGCCACTGACCCCAGCCCAGCCCTTTCAGGACTGGATTAAAAGTGTCATTCAATGGCGAAGCAGTAATGATGTTGCTGCGCGTGATGGCATTCACATCGGTCTGGCCGAAAGTCTTCAAAGTGGAGTCACGTCTATTGGAGAAATCACGACGACGCAACCCGTGCGACTGCAGGACGTGGCTGACGGATGCAGCGTGGTCTCATTTCGTGAATTCATCGGACTGCAGCCGGAGCGGATCCCGGAACTTGTACAACAGGCCGCCCAGCATCTGTCCCAGCCGTCGGAGCCCGGCAGTTCGAAGAATGTGACATTGGGCATCAGTCCCCACGCTCCGTATTCCGTGCATCCAGACCTGTTTGCGTCTCTGATTGATCTGGCAGCCGAACGCAGGGCCGTCGTGGCCATGCATCTGGCAGAGTCAATGGATGAATTGCAGTTGCTCACTGACGGCACGGGACGATTTGCCGGTTTCCTGTCAGCACTCGGGCTCTGGGACGCCACAACGTTTCCCGGTGGACGCGGCATTCGGGAGTTTTTGGAACGACTCGCACAAGTTCCCAGGGCTCTGGCCATCCACGGCAACTATTTTTCAGACACCGACATTGCGTTCGTTGCGCAACATCCGAACATCGCCACCGTCTATTGCCCCAGAACGCACGCGTACTTTCGACACGCGCCGCATCCAATGCCGCAGTTGCGAGCCACCGGTGCCAGAGTCGTATTGGGGACCGATAGCCGCGCGTCGAATCCGGACCTAAGCGTTTGGAAGGAACTTCAGTTTGTCGCTACGCAGTATCCCGAGATCCCAATCCCGAAGTTGCTGCCAATGATTACGACGCACGCCGCAGATGCCATTGGACTTCCTCCGAATCGCCACGAAATCCGCGCCGGTGCCGCGCTCCGCTGCGTACTGCTCAACGCTGACGTCGAAATCAACGATTTGCGACGTCTCATCGTTCATTCATCGACGCAGCCTCTGACGGTCATGACATAAGTATCCGAGTCGCTGGCGAGTTTTAAGGTAGCGCGTTGTAAGCACCCATGCGTAAGTCCTGGGGCAAAACGTGGCGAGCGGTGGGTGTCAGCTCACCGAGTTGCACGCATTTGACTCGGAGGGCTTACGCCGCTCCGCTCGCCGGATGAGAGAAATCGTCTCACAAATACATGGTCTCGTTCCAGGGCTCCAGCCCTGGAACGCACTGCCCGGAGGCTCCTGCCTCCGCGTTTGACGGTGGAGGTGACGGAAAATGGCAAGCCGCGAGACCTCAGTCTCCGGTTATTTCGATTCTGTTTTTCTTGTTCCGTCCGTCGATGCACGTGCAACACAACGTCGATCACCGTGAACTGCAGGAATCGCAATCAGGAGACGTTCGAAAATAAACATACTCGGCGGTCGAAGTGACCAATTCACGGCGGGGGGAAATTCCAATTGTCGGCAGATCGCGCGCGCCAGCGGATTGGGAATCTCGCAGTGGCGAGGCACTGGCGTACGACGTCCGTTCGCGGAGTTCTGATAGATCGAGTGGCTGTGGCCTTCCCGAGTCAATCCGCAACCGTGGCATTTCCAAATGCCGAATCAAGTCGCCAGAGGCCAAACACGAAAGTCCTCGAATGGCAGATGTACGATGGACATTCCTGTCCGTCCTCTTGCCCGGTATACCAGAAATTGACATCCCGCCGCGAAGTTCGCCCCATTCCCTTACTCGCGATGGCGAAGCCAGCGACATGGAATCCAGAAAAACCACAGATTTTAAGACGCGACATCCGCGAAACCGCCAAACCGCCACAGTAGGCTGCAATCACTAACCCTTAAACGGCATTCAACAGATAGCACACAGGATGACCAGTCAACCTCATGTCGATACGAGACCCCGCAGCATGAAAACATACCCCATCTCCTGCGAAATTTCCGGCCCCACCGCCATGTGGACCCGCCCCGACACCGGCGATGTCCCCGTCAGCTATCCCGCACCGACGTATGCGGCCGTGAAGGGAATCTTTGAGTCGATTGTCTGGCTGAAATCAGCAGAGGTGATTCCAACGCGAGTCGAAATTTGCTCACCGCTGGTCTATCACACATATTCAACCAACTACGGCGGACCACTCCGAAAAAGCAAGAGCGTGGCGAAGGGCAGCAGCTATCAGTTGTTAGCAACCGCGTTGATCAACGTTTGTTATCGCATTCACGGGGTTGTCGTACCGGATCAGGTAGCGCCGAACCGGCTCAGTTCATTTGCATTAGAGCAGCAGCGAGTTGCCAGGAACGGAGCCCATGCGTATCAGGAGATGTTTCAGAGACGTCTGCAACGCGGTCAGTGTCACCACATTCCCTGCCTTGGTTGGAAAGAGTTTGTGCCGGACTACGTTGGCCCGATCCGTGAACACACATCCGTCTGTGAGGACATCAGTACCGTAATACCCAGCATGCTGTGGCAGGTTTTTTCAGATGGAAAGTTCGCCACGTGGAATCCCACTTTTCGGCAGAACGTAAAAATTGAGAAAGGCGTGCTCGACTATGCTCAATGAATTGCACGATCTTGCCCAAAGCCTGAGTGCTGTAAATGTGGTGGTGGAATCGTGGCACCAGCACTTTAAGCCTTGTCCCAAAGGTTCGGCCACATACTTGCTTCTGATTGATGCAACGCCATCTGTTACAGATCTGGAACCATTTACGGATAGAGAACGAGTTGCCGGGACTCGAAAATGGGAAGTGGCGGCAGGAGTCTCCTTTCCCGCATTCAATGTACTGCCGCTTTTTGTGCCGGGCACTGAGGAAAGTAAGAAAGCAGCAACGGCTTTACGCAAAGAACTGCTCTCAAAGAGTCCACCCAATGCTGCGGACATCCGACAGCGGCTCCTCGAACTGATTCAGATTTCGGAGTCTCTGTGGACGGACAAGGAATTGGCCCGCATCACGAAATGCGTTGCGATCCTGGGAAATGAATTGGCGGGGACGCTGGGTACGCCACCGGAAGAGTTTCGGGCGATTTCTGAATTAATAACAAGAAGTGCAAACTTCACTGCGGCATATCTTCACACTCGCTTGGCGGAGATTCTTTCAGAGAAACTTGTCGATCGACCTGCCGACGCTGGCGACTGGTTCGACACGCTGTTTTTCCATAGCGGAAAAACTCCAAAGCGTTGGTCATTAATCGCAGAATTGGCGGATCGTTCGACGTTTGAATATCCGGCCACCCACCCAAGCGTCCAGACGTGGATGAACTCGCGCTTTCAAGCAACGAGTCAAGCATCCGGAACACCTGCGACTGAAGCAGATATTGCTGCCTTGGATGCATTTGGGATTCCCGCAGATCGAGTGGCGGACAGCTTTCCCGCCGTCAAATTGCCTGTTCTCAGCAGTGTCATTCTCCGGTCCATGTCGGACGAATCACCCTGCCAACGCCGGTACGGTGTTGCCGGAGCTTTATCATGTCAAGTTGGCCAAGTATCCCGACAGTCCATGAAGAACGCACTGGAATGGATCGGGCAACCCGAGCGTCGAGACAAGACCTGGAGCGACGTTTCCAGTCTGGCTTCGGGTAGCGCACTCCTATTTGCCTACCCATCTCGCGTCCCCGAGATCGATCCAGAAATTGCCGGACTCATCGTCGGTTTTGGACAGGTAGACGATCCAGATGGGGCAACATTTGCCGCGTGTGCAGCGCGAGTCATATCAAGCCTATCCAAGCTTTCTTACGAAAGAGTGCCGCCTGACATTCGGGTGTTTGTATTAACCCATCCGGACAAATCCAGAACAAAACTTCTTCATAGCGCCCGCTACTCCATAGATCGCATTATGGAGAGTGCCCGAGTCTGGAAAGAGGGATGTGCGAACATTCCTTCGCTGTTGATTCGGCAATTCGGTGCGGCAAAAGGTGATACGCCATTCTGGTCGGTGCCGACTACGCCCTACCCAGGTCAACTGGTCCAGTGCCTGAACACCGTGTGGGAGCGATCTGGAACCCACGCGACACAAATTCACAGTTTTGGTATCGGCGACGGCCTGGCACTGTTGCTGGATCGCGGACCGGTATTGCAGGCAAGCGTGAAGCGGGCACTTCGGAGTGTCGTTGCAAATTCCCTCAGCCTCATTCTCGCGTTGGGGCAGTCCCATAATCAGGGACGCGCTCACTCGATGAGCAAGAAGGATGCGAATCAAGCCCTGATGTTGCCTTGTGTTTTCGGTCTACTCTTGGCCAAGCTTGGCCACATGAAAGGAGAATATATGACAGGTCCACCGTTTTTAGTTGGCAGGCTGCTGAGCCTCGCAGATCAATTGCACGTGCAGTACTGTCACGGGGTTCGCAAAGGGCAGATCCCGCCGCAGCTTGCGGGCAATGCGTTAATGACAACCGCAATGGACTCACCTGAAAAGGCAATCGTGTTGCTGTGGCAGAGAATCAAACCGTACTACGCCTGGGCTCAGACTGTCCAAGGTGGCGACGAAGTGCGTCTTGCAAAATATTTCCTCGGACAGTTGGGGAAAGTCTCCAGCGAATTGAAGGACACCGAACTGCCGACGCGATGCACAGATCCTGAAAAAGCAGAACTCCTACTCGGATATCTGGCGCGTGCCGAAAAAGACAGTCCCGTATCATCTACACCTAACGAATCTGAAAGTGCCTCTGTATGAATGCTCAAACAACTGACTCACTTGTTCGCGCCACCGGACTGCTGATCATCGAGGTAGTGAATTCAAATCCGAACGGCGATCCTGATCGTGAAAGTGATCCGCGGCAACGTCCGGACAGTAAGGGCGAAATTTCGCCGGTGTCGTTCAAACGAAAAATCCGAGACTTGATAGACCAGAAAGATGGCGATGTCTGGCAAGAAGTTGGCAAGGATTTGAACGCCGAGGAGTTTGCCATCCTTGAATCCCGAGGCCGTGATCGTGCTGCGATCAAGAAGGAACAGGAAAATGGGACGTTTATGAACAAGTATTGGGATGGTCGAGTCTTTGGAAATACTTTCCTGGAAGAAGGCGGTGGCGACACAATCAAAACGGGTGCCGTCCAATTCGGCCTTGGCTTGTCAGTCGCTCCAATCGACATCAGTCGTCATACGAATACAAGCAAATCGGGTGTCCAGAAAGGCTTAGATCGAGGAATGGCTCCAATGGGCTATCGATTTGTTCCGCACGGGATTTACTGTATGCCATTCTTTGTGAATCCCAGCGCCGCCAAAAAATCTGGCTGTACGAAACGTGATATCGATCTCCTGTTGAAAGTCATTCCATTCGCATATGCACATACGCGTTCGCATGCGCGCCCGATGGTCGACTTACGGCACGCCTGGTATATCGAGCATAAAAACGCGCTGGGCTCCTGTTCGGACTTTGCACTGATCTCGGCTCTGACTCCAACCCAAAAGGGCGACACCAATCAGCCGTCAAATTCCTGGGAAGATTACAATCATCCGACTGTAGAGTCTGAAGCTTTCCAGAAACTAGCTGGAAAGGTTGCCAGCTTCCGCGATTTGATGGATTTGAAATGAAGTATCTGGCTCACAGTGGCAGACCTAAACATGGTATCCCGGTGCAGGAGTATCGGGACCACGTTCAAAATGTGGTGACTGCCGCCGTTAAGAACGCGGATGGTGCGGCTGTCTTTTCGTCAAAGTTTGGCAACCTGTTGCGCGCTGCGGTACGGATCGCGGCAGAGTATCACGATCTTGGTAAGCTGGATGATGTCAATCAAAAAGTGCTGCACAACAATTCCGGAAAAATGCTGAATCATGTTGATGCTGGCGTTGCCGCGTTGCTTGACGGCAAACTGGATTCCATAAAGCTTGCGGCGGCAATCGCAGTCTACGCGCACCACATCGGGCTGCCGGAAATGCCTACAGAAGGGCCGCCGGCGCGGGCGCGTGACAGCATGTTCCGCGATGAGGGAGTCATTCCGGATGGTATTTCGCTGAGAGAACATAGCAATCGACTGCTGAGTGAGTATCTCCGGCGGCATCGTGAGTCCGCGCCACTGTTATCCCACGTCAAAAATCAGTGCATTCGACTCTTGACGCCCCCAATGCTCCTGCGTTTTGCTCTCTCGTGTCTGGTGGATGCAGATCATTCTGACACAGCACATCACTATCGTGATCCAACTGCGAGTACTACCGGGCCGGTACTGGAACCTGCACGACGATTGACGCTATTGGACAACTATGTGGCAGAATTGGGCCGGAACCGTGACGACCCACGATCACAACTGCGTGCATCCGTCTATCGCCAGTGCCGTGACGCTGCGTGCCAGGCGGGACTGTGGGAATGTGACAGTCCCGTCGGTTCGGGAAAGACGACGGCAATAATGGCACACATGCTCAACGCTGCGACGTTAAAAAATCTGCGGCGAGTCTTTGTTGTGCTGCCGTTCACGAATATTATTGATCAATCAGTGGACGTTTATCGGAAAGCTTTGGTCAGTGGCGATGAGTCGCCCGAACAGGTCGTGGTTGCTCATCACCATAAAGCGGAGTTTGACGACGTTAAAGATCCATCCTCTCGGCTCTATGCGTTCTTATGGCATGCTCCTGTCGTTGTCACGACGGCCGTGCAGTTCTTTGAAACACTAGCCGCGAGACGACCAGCTTCAATCCGAAAACTACATCAACTCGCGGGCTCTGCGATATTTATTGATGAGGCTCACGCCGCTTTGCCCGTTCATCTCTGGCCGCAGGCCTGGAAGTGGCTGCACGAGCTGCAGCAAGACTGGAACTGCCACATCGTGCTCGGATCCGGCTCACTAAATCGCTTCTGGCAACTACCTGACTTTGTTGATCCAAC